>JAJCYL010000001.1 GCA_029262955.1 Cytophagales bacterium
AGCGGCGGTGGCAATGGCTTTCGCCGCACTAAATACAATTAGATCATTACCAGGGCTGAATTCGTAGTCATAGGGATCGGTTTTACCTTCTGCTTCAACTAGCTCACCTGTTATTTGATCAACGTAAATAGTGAGATCGCCATTGGCGGTTGAAATATCCAACTCCCAAGAATCAATTCCGTTTTTGAATTTTTCTTTCCAATCAATAATATCACCAGCGACATATTGTGCGGCAAAGTCTATCAATTGTTGAGGCACTGTTTCTTCCTGGGGTCCGTTTTGGCCATCCTCTATAACATCACCGGACACTGCGTCTATCTGGACAAATGCTACTCCTGCGTTATCTGGTTTTATTTTTACTTCGTAAATCCAGATAACTGTAGCAGGGTCTGAAGGATCAATTATGGTCTGTAAGCTCCATCTCATTATCTCTCCAGTGACCGTATTTGATGCAATTTGAAGTATTGCACTTAATACAACGAAGCCAGGGGCTGCAAATTCGTAATCATAAGGCGCAGATTTTCCATCCGCTCCTAATAACAAAGTGCCTAACAGATCAACTTCAACTTCAACTATCGCACCACTGCTTGTTTGGACTGAGATTGCCCAAATCGTCATCGTTTCTTTTGTTTTTTGTTTCCATTCTACAATATCGCCTGCAATCAACTGTGCGACGAAAGATCTTATGGCCTCAGGCAGTGGTTCTACAGGTTCTTCAAATTCGATTACACCAGAAGAGGCATCGAATTCAACCTTTATGTTTTGCCCCTCTTCATTGATTATTTTAAATTCATAGATCCACTTATTATTTGCTGGATCGGCCTCGTCAACCTTGTATTTTAACTCCCATTTGTCCAATTCCCCGGGTTGAAATGTGAGTGCAATTAGTTTAGCTTCACTGAATAGGAGCAGATCGTTTCCGGGGTCAAATTCATATTCAAATAAAGGACCCTTGCCTGAGACTTTTATCAATTCTCCGGTTTCCTGGTTGAGAATAATTTCAATAATACCATTTACCGATTCAATAAATATTTCCCAGGTATTGGAACCCTCATCTCCTTCTGCTGAATGAACGATATCACCATCAGTATAAGTTGGAATTATGTCAAGAATATCCTGGGGCACTGCCACTTCTTCGTCTTCAATTTCATCTCCTTCACCCTTTATTTTCTTGCTGATCAACTCACCAGTGAAGGCATTGATTTCGATTTCCCAGGAACCGGATTCGTTCTTTAGATGAATCTCATATTCCCATTGATTGTCTTCTTCCAATTCTAATTCCCACCGTTTGACCGTTCCATCTTCAGTTTCAAAAGCTGTCTGTAGGGCATCGGCTAAAGAGATAAAACTGCCACCAGGATTTACCACGTAATCAAATGGGCCTGATATCCCTTCCAATTTGATTATTTCAACTATTTCCTGTGAAACTACCGCCTTCAAGATGCCCTTACCAGGCATTTTTAACTGTAGCCTCCAACTGGACAGTCCACGGTCTTCTCTGTCCTGAAAATTAAGGACTTTGGCATTTGGGAAAATACTTTCCAGTTCTTCAGATAAATCGGTTAAAGAGACATGATTGGACAAAGTCCTGCCATTTGATAGAGACTCGAAAAATGTCTCGTAAGGAGTTTCTAATTGCTTTAGGGTCGATGATGTTAGATCAGGAAAGGACTCAATTTCAAAGTCTTCAACGGGTATTTCAACTACGGGGGAAATTTCCTCAGGATCCTTATCACAGGAAACTAAAATAGTGCTCAGAGAAGCAAGAAAGAGTATAGACTTGAGGAATTTGAAATTCACTAATTAAGTGTTAATTGAATTCTTTTCTACTATATATAAGACGTAAAAACATAACCGGATGGTTGGAAATAAAATACAATAAAATCAACAATTAATACTATTAATTAAATATGGTATAGTGTACACCTACATTAAACCCAATGGAGGCCGTTTTTGACGAACGAAGGAAACTGGCCTCTTCAGGATCATCCTTGTAAACACTATTTAGACCATACCGCAATCTAATAGATGGATGGAGTGACCAGGAATTAGTAAGCTGATAGGACAATTCATAACCTGCAATCAATCCAACATTAAACTTAGAAAACGAATCCGTAAGGGGTAAGATTTCATCCCCAACACTTTCAGTTGCCTTACTCAAATGCCCAATGAAGATCCCGAATAAATAATTGGTATTGATGTTTTTGCCGATCGCTGCCAAGCGACGATTTTTCTTCTTTAACAGCAGTTCGATCTTTTGATATTTTAAATCTATGCTTGTTGGTAAGTAATTCCCACCAATGTATTCATGGTAGCGTTGTCCCTCCCCAGAATATATATAAGCTTCGAGTTGAACCGCAAAATTCTTATTTAATTCATATCCCCCAAGTAGTCCATACTCGACATTTAGGTCTATTGACGTTGAGTTTAGGGATTCTGAATTGAAATTATTTAAGGTCTTGGAGTTAATTAGCCAATTATTTTTTAGACTTCCAATAGCTCCAACATACCACCTGGTACTCGAATTAGTAGTAAAAAGACTTTTTGTAATGAATGCCACGCTATCTGGAACTGACCGTCCTTCTGAGATGGTGTTGTAGTAAATGTCCTTTGGCCTGAACACATTGGAAATTGAGGGTTTGGAGTTTTCCCTCGCCCCAACCGGAATTATAGCTTTCGAGACTAGGGTTGATGATGTTGACACTTCAATATTTGGGAGCGGGTAATCCGCCTGTGAATTATCAGTAAGCTCATCTAATAGATCGGTTGAGTCCAATAGATTGGTTGAGGTATTCTGAAAAGAACCTGAAGCACTAATATTCCTTTCGGTCTCAGGGGATTCTGCAAGAATTGGAGTTGATTGGTCATCGCCCTCGCTCTTAAATGCTAATGTTGGGGTTTCCTGAGCCGCATTGATTGGACCTTCATCTGTTGACCCAATATTAACTGTGGCGTAAGTAAGTGTCAATAATAAAACGGCTGCCGAACTCATATAGGAGAATTGGTCATACCATTTTATTTGGTGAGCATGTTGAATTGCCTCACCAACTCCGTGCCATACACTGTCAAGATCAAGTTGTGTTTCAACACTATTCCAAACATCATTAAGATCCAGTCCATCTCCGATATTTTGCCATACCTCTGCTGGAGGGGTTGTTGGGTTCTCCTCAAGAATTCTTTTGATCAATTTGGACAGGTAATCTCTCATCAATTCACGTTTTCACCTGCCAACATTTTTTGTAGTAACATTCTTGCCCTGTTAAACTGAGACTTAGATGTCCCTTCAGAGATATCTAATTGCTTAGCTATTTCGCGATGAGTATATCCCTCAATTGCGTAGAGATTAAAAATTACTCTAGCCCCATTAGGCAATTCATTCAATCTCATGAGGACCGATTGCAAGTCGAGATTTTCAGATAGTGAGTGATCGACTAGTTCATTATCAAACTCTTCACTCAATTCGGTCCACTGTAATTCGTTTTTATTTTTCCGGAGGTAGTCAATGGCAGTGTGGACAATGATTTTACGAATCCACCCATTGAGTACACCATTGCCTTTATAGGTAGAAATTTTGTCAAAAACCTTTAGGAAACTCTCTTGTAAAATGTCTTTGGCTGTCGGCCTGTCCCTGGTATAGCTAAGTGTAAGCGTGAACATTTGAGGAGAATATTCCCTATATAGAATCTCCTGAAACTTTCGATCATTCTTGATACACCCTTTGACTATTTGTATTTCGCTATATTTCTCCAAAGAAATTACTTAAAGGTCACCATCATATAATTCACTAATTGACTTTCAAGGATAGATAGGATATCCGAATTGAGTTCTTCTGAAATAATCAAAGTCCCTTTCGAGTCAAGCTCATTTACAGCCTGTTCCATTCTGTCTCTACTAATGGTACCAAATAGCCCGGTAGCATCAAACTCAATACTTGCCTCATTTAGAGTTCCCTTACTAAATGAAATTGCGGCTGAACCATCCTCTTTTTGAGCGGCCATTTCTAGCGTTAAATTTCGCCCTATTTCAGCCAGAAGTAAGACGTTACGATCCTGCTCCAGGGAGCGATAAATACCTTCGATAGTGACACTGTTGCCATTTGAACCCGACAGCCTGAATGATATTTCTACAGTCTCATAAACTCCTTGTGGTATTTCAAAATCTAGCATTTTCACACTTGCTGGCCATTCAAGCTTGAGGTCTTCATCAAAGGCTTTTTCAAAAAAGAAATCAGGGGCATTATCTCTCATACCTTCAAATTCAAATTCTTTGATTAAAAAATGAATTTTACTAAAACTGAGGTGATCAATGGAGTTGGAGGTTCCTCTCAGAAGGAAAGAGAAACTTGTGGGACTAGGTTTGGTGAAATCCTCTTTTCCACAAGAAAGCAGAAAAAATGAAAGTAAAAAAACACCAAATTTGTTTCTAAAAGCTGTCATTTTGAGTTGGCAAAATAACATTTGACTAAATGCTCAATTGCCATTTAGTATATACTAAACAGCTTATAAATGTAACTCTTTCGAGGCAATAGTTGATTCTACCCTTTATAGATTTTAAAAGGAGAGGGCCGTATAATGCTCTCCTTTTTTTCATAAAGATATTATAGTAATACCACCGAGCCTACATCAGTGACCACCCCAATTTCAACCACAGCTTCTGTAGTGCCTGTGATTTCATCACCCAAATCTGTTGTTTGAACAACGACAATGTTGTACTGACCCGCAGAAAGACCACGTAAAACGAACTCACCTGCATCGTTAGTGAAAGTGGTGTTTTCAGTTCCATCTTCATGTGTGGCAGTGACGGTTGAATTTCCTATTGGATCAACTATGCCTCGAATAGCTCCACTGGTAGCTTCAACACTGGTTTTGATAACAGGCTTTAAATTATATTTTCCTGCGTTGCCAGTGCTGACAATAGATTTAGACGCGTCAAAATCGAGCAACACTTTATAGGTAATTCCTTCTTCAAGATCTAAGTTGACATTCAACTTTAGGCCTGATTGTGATCCGCTTGGAACAGTTAGTTCCTGCATGTCCGGGGCTGCAGGGTCTTCGGTTTCGATGAATAACTCGTTTTGATCTCCAAGTATTAAACGAATTTGACTTAACCTACCAGCTGGTAATTCGACATCAGCAAGTATAGCTTCCAGTCCCGCAGTAAGCTCAAGAATGTCGAAAACCCCAGTGTTGACCCCTTCAAGACTGGTGAATCCCCCTTCATCGGTTCCAGAATTGATTTGAACATCCTGAATATCAATATTGACCTTCTCGAAGTCTCCTGGGGCGTCTATTAGTGCTACCTGTAATGTGGCAGTACCATTTTCATCGTTGCCGCATGAGACCGTCAGAAATCCGACGACAATCAATGTGAACAATTTGATAACGTTGGAATGATTGTAATCAATAGGGACGAATCTCATAAAATATATTTTTTTTATAAAAAATTGAACATTTACAATATGATGACGAAGAGTAAGTCTGAAAGGTTGGAATCAATTTGAATAGTATTTCTTAATGATTTTGAAGGGATTGAGCAATGGCCAATAGACCTAATTATGGCCGTCCATTCCAACTATTTGGTTGTTG
Organism: Cytophagales bacterium; assembly: GCA_029262955.1. Taxonomy (GTDB): domain Bacteria; phylum Bacteroidota; class Bacteroidia; order Cytophagales; family Cyclobacteriaceae; genus JAJCYL01. The sequence continues at coordinate 5,586 of JAJCYL010000001.1, forward strand.
GTTGCGTCTTTTAATTGAACTTGGTTCTTTTCAAATCCAGAATGGAGATAGTTCACTGCCCTCATCTAATTCGGATTCACCGAAATATGTATATCTATTATCTACAAATTCAGAAAATCAAGATTTCTTTTTCAGCACTAGCTCTTACTTTTTGCATGATTTTCTGCTGCATCACTTCATGCACTTCAGATTTTGAGGACGAGGAACTCAATCTTGAGACTAGTTCTCGACTAATCATCAGATTGACTGATGCACCCGGTGACTTTGAAAAGGTCAATATTGATTTGCAGGAGATGCATATTAAAAATTCGGATGGATGGAATTCACTGGAAAGTTTTGAAGCTGGAATCTACAATCTGTTAGAATTACAGAATGGAGTAGAAGAGGTATTGGTGGATGAGATGTCTTTCAATTCTGACATTACAGAGATTCGCCTTATTCTTGGTGAAGAGAACACAGTGGTTGTTGATGGTAAAGAATTTGTTCTCAAAACACCCAGTGGTCAAAAGTCGGGGGTTAAGATTAAAATTGATGGAATTATAAATGATGGAAGCGATTTTTCTGTCCTTCTTGATTTTGATGCTCATAAATCAGTTATCAAAGCCGGAAACTCTGGTGCATATATCTTAAAACCAGTGATTAAGGCAACAATGCCAGATGGAACTGAAGTTGAAGGTGAAGAAGATGAGGGAGAAGATGAAGGAAATAATGATGAGGATGGGAATGATGATGATAATGGAGACGGAAATGACGAGGGTGATGACGATGATGAAGGAGAGAATGGAGATGAGGGAGATGACAATGATGACGACAATGGAAATGAAGGAGATGATGATGAAGGAGAAAATGATGGTGAGGGTGAAGATGACTCAAAGAAGCTTGTTATTTGCCATATTCCACCAGGAAACCCAGACAACTCACGAACTATAAGTATTTCTGAATCAGCCTGGCCAGCTCATGAAGCTCACGGAGATTCAATGGGAGCGTGTGGTGAGGGAGATGATGATGATAGTGACGATGGAGATGGCAGTGATGACGGAGATGATGAGGACGACAATGGAGAAAATGATGATGATGGTGGAGACGATGGAGACGATATTAGTGGTAATTAGCCTGTGCTAGTCCATGTCCTATATTAAAAGAAACCAATTAGATTTAATTGGTTTAGCCTGACTCACATCATAAGCCACAGAGTGATTTACCGATCTTCTTGTTGATTCCCTGGTCAACAGCATTGCCGCCCGAGCCAAAGGGCGCTATCAAAATAGATCGGGCCACGGCTCATCTGCCAAACTTCTTTTCGATTTTGTCATCTGCCAAATTTCTGCTTCAGAAAAACGTATATCAAAAGTGCTTTGGGAAAATATTTTGAGTCTATCTTTAGCGTCATGGGCTCGTCATACGCTTTACCTAGAATTTTCATTTTCATTCTCGCCACAGTAATAATTCAGTGCACATCAAAGCCTGAAGAACATTTTACCTGGAGTGTCTACAAAGGTGATGCCGCCAGTTCCAGTTATTCTGCATTGAATCAAATTAATCGGGGTAATGTCAGTGAATTGAGGCTGGCCTGGACCTTCCAACCCATGGATACACCACCCGGAGTAAGGCTTCCCAAATTTGAGTGTAATCCCATTATCGTTGATGATATTATGTACTCTACTTCCGCTCGTCATTGGGTTTATGCTTTACATTCAGGTACAGGGGAAAAGTTATGGGAATTCGATCCTTTCAATGGAGAGAAAGGAGGAGGCGTAAAAAGAGGAGTGAGCTATTGGGCCAGGGGCGATGACAAACGAATACTATTTACAGCGGGGGAGCATCTTTTTGCCCTCGATGCCCAAACGGGCCAACCAATAGAAGAATTTGGAAACAATGGTCGGGTAGCCTTGGACCAGGACCTGGGTGTTGACCCCGACTCAGTATGGGTTATTCCCACATCTCCCGGGGTGGTGTTCAAAGATCTAATTATCCAGGGATCTGAAGTTTCAGAGTTATATGACGCAGCGCCTGGTCATCTTCGTGCATATCACATTCCAACCGGCCGTCTTGAATGGACCTTTAATACCATACCTCAACCCGGAGAAACTGGTTATGAAACCTGGCCAAAAGATGCCTGGAAATACGCTGGTGGAGCTAACAACTGGGCCGGAATGAGCTTAGATCCCAAACGCGGTATTGTCTACGTTCCATTAGGCTCCCCTTCTTATGATTATTATGGTGCAAACCGAAAGGGAAAAAATTTATTTGGTAATTCTGTCGTTGCCCTGGACGCCTTAACTGGTCAGTTGATATGGTATTTTCAAACTGTTCACCATGATCTTTGGGATTACGATTTGCCAGCACCTCCTAATCTTGTGACCATCCGATTGAATGGAAAGCAGCATGATGCTGTGGTACAAACCACCAAAACCGGCTTTTTATTTGTTCTTGACAGGGATACGGGAGAACCGCTATTTCCTGTAGAGGAACGTCCTGTGCCAGCCTCCAACCTGCCAGGAGAAGAAACATGGCCTACACAACCCATTCCTGTTAAACCAAAACCTTACACTCGCCAACACATTACTGAAAAGGACCTGACCGCATTTAGTAAGGAAGACAGTCTGTTTATTGTTCAAAGGTTTAGTAAAGTCAGATATGAGGGCCTATTCACACCACCAGACCGTAGAGGGACGTTGATGCTCCCTGGAAGTCGAGGTGGCTCTGAATGGGGAGGGGCAGCATTTGATCCAGAGACCGGATTTCTTTTCGTTAACAGCAATGAATCCTCAGAATTCGCATATATGCAACCTGTGCAGATGGATGAGATAAATGTGATTGACGGTGGGAAGAGTATTTACTCAAGATATTGTTCCAGTTGCCATGGTTTGGACCGCAAAGGATATGAACCAGACTTACCTTCATTGATGGCTATTAAGAACAGGTTGAGTGAGGATGAAGTACTGGACATTATCATGAAGGGTTCAGGAAAAATGCCGGCCTTTGGCCCTGTTGTAGAAGGAAAGACCGAGAAGATCATATCTTTTCTTTTTGAACGTGAAGAGGATCGGTCATTGAATTCTAATAAAATTAAGAAGGACACAGCTGGATATTTTAATTCCACCGCCTATGCTCGATTCCGCGATGCTGCAGGGCGGCCAGCAACCAAGCCTCCTTGGGGTACTTTGAATGCAATTGATTTAAATACCGGGGAATACGCATGGAGAATACCGTTAGGGAATCGTCCGGAGCTTCAGGGAGAAGGTGAACCCATGACTGGTACTGAGAATTTTGGAGGCCCAATGGTTACTGCAGGGGGATTGGTTTTTATTGGTGCCACCTCAGATAAGAAATTTAGGGCCTTTGACAAACAGACAGGTGATTTGCTCTGGGAAACCGAATTGCCGGGTGGCGGCTATGCAAGTCCTGCCACCTATATGAGCGAGGGTCGTCAATTCATTACGCTAGCTGTAAGCAGTGGTGACAGGTATCCAGCGGGATTAATAATGGCTTTTGCCTTGCCAGAGTAAAATAATTACTTCACCTGGTTATAACATTCTGGCTGGTTATAACATTCTGGCCACTTATGGAGTGCTTTGTGAAAAACGGGAAAATTTCCATCTTTTTGCCTATGTTTAGTTATCAAGAATTCCCACAAGGAATTTACCAAGGCGAAAGACATGACCAATGGTGCCAATGCATTGCTAGAGACGATACTAGTATGGATGAATTTTAATTGTGCCTTGTTGCGACTGATGATTGATATCCAAAGGCTGGGTCTATAACCTAAGCCTTGATAACTATATTAAAATATGAAAGACCTGGATAGAACAAAGACAACAACCTCCCGTCGGAATTTTGTGAAAGCAATGGGGCTTTCTGCAGTTGGTTTCACGATTGTACCGCGACATACGTTAGGTGGTGTCGGATACGTGCCTCCCAGTGACAAGGTAAATATTGGGGTTGTCGGTGTTGGAGGGAGGGGTAAAGAAAATGTTTCAGATTTATTGAAAATAAAAGATGCTCAGATCACATGCATTGCAGACCCAGCACAATATTGGGACCTGGCTGGTTTTTATTATAAGACCACAGCAGGTCGTGGCCCGGTAAAGAAAATGGTTGAAGATCACTATTCAACCAGAAAAACCAATTCTAAAGTAACGGAGTACAGCGATTTTAGAGAGATGCTTGATAAAGAGTCAGCACTGGATGCGGTATTATGCGCAACACCTGATCACACGCATGCCTACGTTACATTACAGGCGATGCGTGCCGGGAAACATGTGTATTGCGAAAAACCCCTCACTCATAATTTATGGGAAGCCAGGATGGTTCGAAAAGTAGCTAAAGAGACTGGCATGGCTACTCAAATGGGAAATCAGTTACACAGTACTCCCAATATTCGCAATGCCGTAGAATATTTACGTGCCGGAGTTGTTGGAAAAGTAAAGGAAGTGCATTCATGGGTACCTGCCACACGGTGGATTAAAGAATTGGAAGGCATGCCTGGCGGAACGGCGGCCACCCCTAAAGGCCTGGATTGGGATCTCTGGTTAGGGCCGCGTTCTAAGCGCTCTTTCAACGAAGCTTATGCTCCTGTAACCTGGAGAGATTTCTGGGAGTTCGGGTGTGGGGCGCTTGGGGACTTCGGCTGCCATGATATGGATGCAGCTACTTGGGGGCTGGACCTACCTTCTCCTGAAAGCGTGGAAGTACACCCTGCCGGCTTTAGTGACGAAAATATCACACCTTATGGAGAGATTGGTTATTATCAATTTCCAGCGCATAAAGGGAATCCACCAGTATATCTGAACTGGTATTCCGGAGGATTAAGACCCCCTCTTCCTGAAATGGTACCCGAGGACTTCACATTTGCTCGACGTGGGGCCATGTATGTTGGCGAAAAAGGTGTGATGATTACTGGAGGCAATTCACCCGTGCCGCAAGTATTTCCGAAACAATTAGATGAATCATTCAAGATGCCTGAAGCGACAATTTCAGCAACCAATGGCCATCACCAAGATTGGGTTGATGCCATTAAAGGTGGAGCTGCTGCCAGTTCAAATTTCGAATATGCTACCCGCTTGACAGAGATTACCCTCCTCGGGGTTCTTTCCTTACGACTGGGAGGGCAAAAGATTTACTGGGATTCTGATAACCTGGAAGCCAAAGGGCTTCCTGAAGCAAATCGATTTATCAGGGAAGCAGTAAGAGAAGGTTGGGAGATGGACTGATTATCACTTCAGGATTTAGTCTAAAAGCCTTCTATCCGAATCAGAAACTGATACTAGCGAAAAAACCTGATCACTTTGCACAAGTGAGTCTTACAGACTCAAAAACATTAAAAAAACAGTAATTTTGTTCTATTATGAGAAATTATCAATTCACAGCTCAAATAGAAAAAGATAAAGAAACGGGCCTATATATAGGAAGAGTTCCTAACCTTCCAGGGGCACATTCCCAAGGTGCCACTTTGGATGAACTCCAGGATAATCTAAAAGAAGTGGTGAAGCTTTGCATTGAAGAACTTACAGCTGAAGAATTAGGTGAAATCAGCGAATTTATCGGCTTCCAGCAAATTTCGGTAGCTGTATGAGTAAATTGCCCTTAGTCGATGCCAAAACTTTTGAAAGGATACTATTCGCGTTAGGTTTCAGAAAAATAAGACAAAAAGGTAGTCATGTATTTTATCGTCATTCAGATGGGAGATATACTACCCTACCACACCACAAGGGTAGGGATATTGGGAGGTCACTGACTCGTGACATATTAAGACAGATCAGGATTACACCAGAAGAGTTTATAGACCTTCTGAACCAGAAGTAATTCTGCTCAGAAGAATGGGGCTCCTATCGTCCATTAGGGGCAGTTTCTTAACCTAGGTCGGAGTTAAGCGGAGGCGGTCTCCCCAGATCGTAAATAGTAAGCCCAACCTTTCGATTGGGCTTACTAAATAAAATTTTAAGGGCAGACATCACACC
>JAJCYL010000002.1 GCA_029262955.1 Cytophagales bacterium
AGAAACACTAGAATCAAGTTTTAAAGCCTTACATGAGAAACTCCCTAAAAAGAATATAGGCACGACTTCTTTAGAAAGAGGATTGCTTTTCACGTCACATTTTATTGGGTTTTTGCATCAGCATAATTTGGCAGCGGCCTATTCGTCCCTAGATCCTGATCAGCTAGATAGATTGAGTAAAATGACAGCAATATGGATTTCCCAGCAGTATGGTGACATTAATGTTATTAGAGACTTAGAAGGTATAACGGAAAAGATAAAAGTCATTTATTCGGATTACAATTATTTGAGATCTACGATTGCCCAATTTCAACAAGAAATAAAATCTCTAAAACCAACCGCCAGTTTTAAGGAGTACCAGGAGTACAAAAGAAGTATTGTTTTACAGATTCTGAAAAAGTCCACGATTTTACTCACAAGTGGTTTAGAGGTCATGGAGCATTATGTGGAAGATGAGGCCGCTGCGGAGATACGTCTCAAACTTTATCAGTATCGTTTGTTATCTCAATCGGCTCTCGAGGTATGGTTTTTAATACAGGAAAAACAGTACGCTAAAGCAGCTTCTATTGTTATACCAATGATTCCTGAGCTTCCAGCAGTCAAAGTAAATAGTTCAACTAGATTTTTAAAGGCTTATAAGAATTCTAGAGCGAACATTAGTTTTAAACTAATCCAGGAAGATCTGAACTATCTATTGGCTAATGAAAACGAAATAGATAATCTCTTAGATAAAGAATATGATTCCGAATCAGATGCACTTGAATACTTATCGAATAATCACCTGCTATTTCTGAAGCCACTAATCTTCTACAAACTAACAAGGGTTTCAATACCAAACGGCATGACTTTGAGTGAACTCAAACTGAAATATCCGCAGATAAATACTATCCCCGATGATAGTCTTAATGCTTGGCTTTCAAATAGGGTTTTGCCGACTACTGATGCAAAAAAATTTTTAGCTGATAAGGGTATCTCTATTATAGAGAAAAAGGTTACCAGTTATGTATATCACTTGAAATTACCTGAACCCTTGACTTTGGGAGAGTTGTCGGAAGGATATCAAAAAGTAATTGATGGTTATAATAAACTTCTTAATTCATCAATAAAATCCCTAAAACTCAAAAGCGTTAATTCGGTGTTGGACGGTATTACAAATGATTCGGTGCTCAATCAACGATTAAAATCGCTATGGCTTCAATATTTCTCATTAGATGACCTAAATGATGAGTTGAAAAAATTGATTGCAATTGCTGGAGAAGTTAGTACGGCAAATAGCGCAGGTGATGTCAAAAAAGCTTTTCAGAAATATGCATTACCTGTTGCGAGCTATAGGATTAAAAGAAAATCACTTAATAGTTTTATGGTAAACTCTTATGTAGGGGGAGGACCATCATTTTACATAGATAATTCCTTTGATTTAGAATGGACTTTAACAGCTCCGATAGGACTTGAATATTCACGTCGATTTAAATCTGAGAAAGCTTCCTGGTCGATATTCATCTCAGTCCTTGATGTAGGTAACGTTATAAATTACAGAGTTAATGAGGCAAAGAGTTCTGGGTCAGCTACCGCAGATGATAGAAGTTTTAAAATAGAGCATATTATTTCTCCTGGTGGGTATCTTGTCTTCGGTATTTCTAAGAGGTTTCCATTTAGCGTTGGAGCAGGATATCAAGCAAATCCCAACCGCCTTACGGGATTTATTACCTTCGATTTACCATTGTTCAAACTTAATTGAGGAATTATGGTTTCTAATCGTCCAAGCTTTACAAACACCCTATCAGTAATTCAGAGTTTCGCCGTATTAATTGGCCTTATAGTAGGAGGTGTTTGGACCGTAATTGAGTATATCCCGCAATTCAGATTGCATAGCCTTCAATTAGAGGATATAAGAAAGAATTTGGAGGAAAACGTTGCTCTTCATACAACTATAGAGGATATTTCAATACATCATCTCCCAGACAATATTGGTCACTTTTTATCAGCGAGAGTAATGATACGCAATAACGGAAAACAGAAGATTAGAATCATTTGGCCTACTGCTAGTTTTACTGCTTCAAAAATGTTTCCGACAGGTATTCAAAATGAAACGATGACTTTGGAGCGTCTTTCAGCTGAAACCTTAATAGTACAAGAGACCTTACGCAGTGGTGTAACTACCGACGAACCTTATTGGGCAGAATTGAAAGGACCAGGCACTTACTTCTTAGAATTTAGCGTGGATGTCGAAACTTCGCAAGAACCTCCCAAAATACGTTGGAGAGGCACGAAGTTTATTGATGTGGGTAGGTAGGAATTTGCTCGGCTAAAAGGCTGCCCTCTCGAACAGCCTCTTCAGTTGGATCAATGGTCAAGCACTAAGCTGCCTGTGGATTGGATAGGTCAGGGTTCTCCACTTTCTCAAAAGCGATACCGGCGATATTATCCTTTAGCTCTTTGCTAGGGCGAAAAAGGATCTTAGTTCCGGTAATACTATTTCGATCTACCTCTTCAAGGGTTTCTTCACCCTTTGTCTTGAGGTTAATAGAGAAATTCCCAAAATGACCAAGTTCTATGGTTCTGCCCTGACTAAGATGCCTGGTGAGCAATTGAAGCATCGAATCAACTACCGCATAGACATCCGCAGTGTTTACCGTATTCAACTCAGCTATTTGTTTAATGAACCGTCTAAAATCAACATTTCTTTCACGAACGATACCTGGATAGTACTTTATTTCGCCGCCGCCTACTACTCCCGCCGTGCCCGCCGAACAAGTCTTTGGCAGGCGAGGGTTGGCCACGACCAATGGCTTTATACATAATAGACATAATTCTAAAATTTAAAGTGTTAAAAAAAATTAAAAAGGGTGGGAGCTCCCGGTGTTATCCGGATCAGGGGGAGAAAAGCTTTAATCAACCTGTACTGTTAATAACGGTATAATTTGGCAATAGTTACTTTTACTTATAATATATTTTAACTTTAACCATTATATAAGGTGATAATATGGTTAACTAAACTAATTCGAAATAATAGGCTGACTACGCCATTTAGAAAACATAAGCAAACTCGGACCTGAACATAAGCAAGTTGCCGCCGGAGTTTGCGCAAACTTTCCTCCGAGTTTGCTGTAGTTGGGGACGGAGTTTGCTGTAGTTTTTTTTGAAGTTGCGGTAGTTTTTGGGATGAGTGTCGAAATGAAGGATTTCTCATTCTCAAAGAGGTAATAACGAAGCACTCTTTTGGCATTTTAGGTTTGAGCCTGGGTTCTTGAGCGAATGGTAAATGTGTGCGGTCAGAACTTATCTAACTTTTCAATTCGAAGTACTAATAGAACACGCTTTTGCCATTTTGGATGGTGGGAGGGAAGAGGGAATGGCAAATGGGTGTAGTTAAGAGTAGCCGTGTTTAAATATGTTATTCCTTCGGTCAAACTAATATCAGTCGATTAGATAAGTTTTGCGATCTCTTTGCAAACAGTACGTAGACGGGGTTCTCTTAAGAATCTATCTTCTTTACTGAACTTAAATCCCATGAACTCTTTCTTTATGTCAATTTCATTTTTTATTTGAGCAGCTATTTTTTTAGCAGACTCTGTCTTTACGGATTCAATCATTCCCTCATATTCATTGTGCCAATGTTTGGCATCTTTTAGTACCTGGCCGAAATAGTCAAGGGATTGATGCATAAATTTCAATTCTAAAACAGTGAAGTATCGATTCCCTAAAAAATTGTCAATTGAACTGACGACAAATAATACATCTTTGAAAATATGATAGAGAACTTCACCAAATGTCTGAGTCACATTATGAGGATCATAATCAGTGATTAAAATATTATCAGCAAATGGCGGAAATTGATTGCGATATAATTCATCATCTATATTAAAATCTAA
>JAJCYL010000003.1 GCA_029262955.1 Cytophagales bacterium
GGTCTCCTGGAAGGGACCCTGAAAGAAGAGCATTTCACTTAGGAAGACCCTTAACGAGCTGTAAGAGACCTCCCTGTAGCTAGTTTGAATGCGAAAGAAGGCACCAGGTGCTGTTTGTAACATCATTATCTTTACACCTTACTCAAGAAAGAATGAAATTTGCTCAATACGCCATTGCAGAAGAAATCAAGAAAAACATTTCTAAACTGGGGTATAAAAAACCAACTGACATACAGTTCAAATCCATTCCTCCTATTTTGAGAGGCGAGGACGTCTTGGCTATAGCACAAACAGGAACGGGTAAAACTGCCGCTTTTGCTATTCCTATTTTGCATCTTCTGAATAAAAGTAAAATTAAAGGTCGGGCCGATGGTGTCAGGTGTTTGATATTGGCACCAACTCATGAGTTGGCTTTACAAATTCGTGATGTGTTTAATACACTTGGCAAATCAGTAAATGTAACCTCTTTTTGTATCCATGGTGGTGCCGACCAAGACCCTCAAATTGAAAAGTTGGCTAAAGGTGTGGATATCCTGATCGCTACACCCGGGCGGTTATTTGATCTAATCAGTCAGGGAGCTTTAACCTTAAATCGAATAAAAATTTTAGTATTAGATGAGGCTGACCACATGCTTGATCTTGGGTTTATCCAAGATATACGCGATTTAATGAGGCATCTTCCTAAAAAACGTCAAACACTTTTCTTCTCAGCTACCATTGACGAAAAAATAAAAAAACTGGCATATTCTTTAGTAACAAGTGCTATTCGCATACAAATATCGCCTAAGGATCCTGTCGCGAAAAATATTGAGCACGCGGTCGCTTTTATTGAGATGGATGACAAACGTTTCTTTTTGGAAGGGATGATTAAAAACAATCCTGAAAAGAAGATTTTGGTGTTTGTAAGAACAAAGGTCAGAGCTGAGCGTGTAAAAAAAGCATTGGGAAGAGCGGACATCGCAGCCGACACTATTCACAGTGATAGGATGCAGGAGGATCGTGAGCTTACAATGCTCAATTTCAGGAAAGGAGAATTAACAATATTAATTGCTACTGATGTGAGTGCCAGAGGTATAGACATTCCCAATGTAGAATTCGTGATAAATTATGACTTGCCAGAGACTTCTGAAAATTACGTTCACAGAGTTGGCAGGACAGGAAGAGGGAGTCAGAAAGGGCAAGCGATTTCCTTTTGTAGTGAAGAAGAAAAAGAACAGTTGGTTGAAATAGAGAAGAATTTAGGGAAGGATATTCAACGAATGGATATCACAAAATCAGATTATCGGTATGTCGCAGACCTTTCAGATGCCAAATCACACGACTGGAAATCATTGCTAAAAGAGGATGAGGAAAATAAAAAGAACCGTCAAAAGAAAAAAAGAAAACGGTAAGATTGTTACAACTACTCCTGTAGCCAAGAATTGAAGTATGAAAAACGCTGCTTTTCCACTCTTTTAAAACTAAAAATGATTTGCAGCAAAAGCTCAATCTACCGCATCACCACAACAATGTTCCCTCAACACTACACTATTCAATTAGTTACACTACAATAATCAATTTGTAACACTATATAAATCGATTAGCATTGGCATCGCAACTGTTTGCGGTAAGCAATGCAACGCGTTCCAATCACTATAGCAACGGGTTTCGATCAATAGGCGAATGAACTGGTATCAACCTATGCCAAAATTAGTATACTTACTAATGAAAACAGGTCATGGCCATCACCAGGGTTTTATTCAAGCGGATGGCATTGATCCGAAATGGGCACATTGGCAGCCAACTATCTCCAACTACCAACCCATTATGGCCAATAAATCTCCGGTAATCCAGCTCCTTTCAAAACACCATTGTAATTATTGATGTCTGTATTTTTGATTGCCTGTAAATCAGCAGCGGCCTCTTTCCACTCTTGGAGATAATCCCTGGTTACATCCCGCATGCCTTGTGTGACGGGGACGTTCCCATCACTAATATCATTAAGGAAATTCTTATACCTCACCAGTAGTCTTGCTTCAAACTGGTAGTTATTTTGCTGCGTCCTCAACTCTTTCTGCAGTATCGTGGCAATCCAGGCATCAATTTTATTATTCAAAGCCTTGCCTCCATCCGTGACAGCTTCTGAATCGGTCACGCTTAGTACAAAGTCGAGTTGCTGCTTGACTTTGCGGATGTCCCTCACTCCTTTTGACATGGCTGTAGCTGCTTTAAACAATGATGCCGATAATTGATCCCGTTCTGCATAGCCCGCCGCGGCATTGGGTAAACTGGTTTCAATCCTGGGATCAATCTTGATTTCGAAATCTTGTGTCTGGATGTAGCTTCCCACTTTGAACCTTGCCTGATATTGACCCGGAGCAGCATCATAGGCACTCAAGTTGCGACTGGTCATCGCTAATTCCTTGATACAATCGAACATCCCTACCCTCATATTCCAATTCCATGTATGTGCGCCAATACCTCGATCTAGTTGCTTCTTGATAGCATCATCGCATTCGGTAGCTGGTTGATTGGTCTTCTCGATGTAAACAACGTTTCCAGATTTGTCAAGAATCTCCATTGACATGGGTACATCCTCACCTACCGCTTTGTTCAAGACGTAGTTCATTTGAACACCGCCTGGTGCGTTTGTGCCTTGATCTCCATTGAGACTAAAGGCACCGCTCAGGGGTGCAAAGGATGCACGGGGTTCATAGAGATAGTAATCTGCGTTTGCTACCTCATTTGAAATCTGGTGAAGTGGTGTCAGGTCATCTAAAATCCATAACGCCCGACCTTGGGTGGCCACCACCAAATCCTGACGCTGTACACGCAGATCTGTAATGGGCACTTCAGGTAGATTGTTCTGTAGTGATTGCCAGTTGGTGCCATCGTTGAAAGAAACGAAGACTCCGGTTTCTGTACCAGCATACAGCAATCCCCTACGATCCGGATCCTCTCTTATGGTCCTTGCGAAAGTATCACCCGGCAATCCGTTGACAATTTTAGTCCAGGATTTGCCGTAGTTGTTGGTCTTGTAAATGTGAGGAGTGAAATCATTCATCTTGTAGCCAGCTACTGCGATATAGGCAGTTGCCATGTCATGAGGAGAGGGCTCGACCACATTGATAATGCTTTCCTTCAATCCCTTTGGGGTAACGTTCGCCCAGGTTTTGCCACCATCTTGTGTTACATGAACAAGCCCGTCGTCGGAACCAACCCAAACTACTCCTTCTTTAAGTAATGACTCCTCAATATTGAAGACGTTATTGTAGCTCTCTGCCGTAATTTGCTCATTAGAGATGGGTTTACCACCCTTCCCCTGGTGTTCCTTGTCATTACGCGTAAGGTCTTCACTAATTTCTTGCCAGGTCACTCCCCTATCTGTAGATTTCATGAGGAATTGTGAACCATAGTAGATCACATTGGGATTATGTGGAGACACCAATACTGGTCCGTTCCAATTGGCCCTGTATTTCAGGTTTTTTGGTTGTTCGCCACTGACTTGTTCAGGATAAGGACGAACCATTCTTGTATTGTCAATCTCACTGTCCCACTCAATAAAATTACCAGCGAAATAGGTGGAATAGATAAATCTCGGATTGTTCGCATCAAAAGCAATGGTTGAAGATTCCCCAGCCCTTAATTCATTCCAATGCATTCGTCCAATCCGCTGATCCTGCACCCGACTATCAATGGCCAGGTTTGTATTGTCTTGCTGACCAGAATAGACACGATAGGGATATTGATTGTCTGTGATGACTCGATAGAACTGCCCGGTTGGCTGATTCATCACCGTCGACCAGGTCTCGCCTCCATTGAAGGTGACCGAAGCCCCACCATCATTGGCGTTAATCATGTTATCGCTGTTATTGGGATGAATCCACATGGCATGATGGTCGGGGTGGCTGCCCCGCATTCCAGTGAAAGTTTTGCCTCCATCAATAGATTTCATGGCACTACTGTTCATCACCCATAGCTCATCTTCATCTGATGGGTCTGCAATGATGTGCATGTAATACCATGCACGGGCAAAAGTTGTAGGATCATTGCTGGTTTGACGGAAACTTTCTCCACCATCATCAGAGCGATATACTCCTCCTTCTCGTTCCAATGCTTCAATGGCTATGTAAACCACTTTTGAATTGGCGGGTGAAATGGCAATACCCATTTTCCCTTTAAGAGAAGGTAAACCTTTGGTAATTTCTTTCCAGTTGGCTCCTCCATCGGTAGTCTTATACACGCGACTTCCAGGGCCACCGCTTTGTACCACCCATGGCTTCCGATTGAAGTCCCAGGAGGTCACCATCATGAAGTTGGGATGAGAGGCATCTACGGTCATATCTGCAATGCCGGAGTTTTCATTGACATAAAGAATCTTCCTCCAGGTCTGCCCTCCGTCTTCTGATAAATACACACCCCTTTCAGGATTCGGTCCCCAGGGGTTGCCCTGAGCAGCTACATACACCTTTTTGGGATCTTTAGGATGCACATAAATACGACTGATATGCCTGGTAGCCTTAAGCCCCATATGTTTCCATTTGGCTCCAGCATCAGTTGACTTGTAGACACCATCGCCATGGGAGGTTTTTACCCCGCGTACCGGAGCTTCTCCAGATCCTACATAAACGATGTTCGGATCTGAGGGAGCTACTGCAATATGACCAATTCCCGTCGTATTAAAGTACCCATCAGAAATATTTTTCCAGGTTGTCCCTCCATCCGTGGTCTTCCAAACACCACCACCGGTAGTCCCCATATAGTAAGTAAATAGCTGACCAGGAACTCCAACGGCGGTAGTAGATCGGCCGCCTCGAAATGGACCAATGTTCCTGTATTTCAAACTCTGATAGAGCTTTTGATCAACTTGATCTCCAGTCGATTTACTCTGACCAAATGCCAATGAGCTAACAAGAAGAGCGAGTAATAATGTGTAGGTGATGCGATTCTTCATAATGCCTGATTTGGGCATGAAGTTAGACAGGGTTACTGAGTATAGTTTTTGGTTTTATTTGGGTGGTCAACTATTCAGGAATAACCCCTGTAGCATAAAGGCGAAATTGGGGTTCGTCATTTACCGCGTCACCAAAGATGATTCCCGTATTGATGCTCAATGGGTCATAAGTAGCTACCCCGGTTTGGATAATGCCAGACACATTGGACTTGGGTAAGTTGTAGAATATATCGGGGCCATTACTATCCTCATCAACTAATATTCCTGTTTCAAGGTCTATCTTGAAGAGGAGTACACCCTCATATAAATCAGCCGCTGGAGATACCAACATATAGCCTTGCCCGTTTTGGACGAAAAGATCAGTTGCAGAGAAATTGGTCCATTGCCCATTGATGTTAGCGGCATCAGTTGGAGTTAATAAAGTATTGACATAGCTCCAGGTTTGATTTTGATCCAGCTTGATCAATATGACCGAATTCCCAGCTGAAGGGGAACCTAGCACCAGGCTTACATACAAGTTACCTTCATAAGCCTGCATCCCTGTTTCAGTAAAGACAATGGCTCCAGCCAGATTTGGGTGCAATTGATGAAGTAGCACCTGAGGTTTGCCTCCTATCTCATCATTGTAAGCCTCCGTTTCAGGCGTTTTGTAGTATCCTACCGCACTGAAAAGTTTCTCCTCAGTGGCTAAAGCCAGTAAGGAAGGATCTGATGCAGTTCGGGTTGCAATCCATCCGTTGGCAAACTGGCGATTGTCACTGCCCGCTATGCCGGTATCTACATGTAAATAGCGATGCCAGGTCATACGCCACCGTTGATCAACTGGAGCCTCTGGAAAATAGGCGATACTGGGTACCTCATGACTCCAGTGGGCACTAACCGCAGTAGCAAACTCCTCCGGTAAATCTGATAACGCCACCTTTTCCGAAGGATTGATTTCTTCCAAATAGCACCAGGTGATTCCGCCATCGTCGCTATAGGAAAGGTGAGTACTCACCTGTCCGGAACCCCCTCTGCCTAGAACACGTGAAAAGACCATCCATACCCTCCCCGTATTAGGATCACCAGCCAGGGTCGGATCATATGATCCATTATCCCCAACTGGTGCCAACTCTATGAATTCGGGGTAATTACCAGTCAGGGTGACGCATTCCGAGATATTCGGATCAACCATCTCTATAGGCTCTTCGGTGTTTTCACTATTGTCCGGAGCGATGGGCTCATCATCTTTACAGGAGGACATCAATGCCATACCAATAATGAGAAAAACAATTAAGGTGGTTTGAGGGTTCATAGAGTTGCGTTCTTATTTAGATAACACAAGATTTGGCAAATACCCTTGAGATTTTTTAAAAAATTCTACTAACGAGGTCTCTCTTAGCGAGGCACAAGTCACAGACTTGCCACCTGCCGTTAATATGAAGGTGGCTCAAGTTTTTAACTGTGCCTCGTAAGGCCTCGTCAACCCTAAGATTGAAAAACCATTTCACCTCAGACATTTGAATAATACTCCAATCTAAATAATATTGAGGCATCATTACATATCTGATTTATGATAAGACTTCGAACTAGCCTACAGCCAGGATTAATCCTCCTGCTAACTTTATTACTCTCTTGCACATCAGAGAAAAAGATCGCTCCAACATTTGATCAAAAGAAAGACCTGCTATTAATTCATTTTGACTGTAAAACGGATGTGGACGATTTACACACTATAGCAGCGTTTGCCACACTTCTAAGTAATCCGCAGTTTGAAGGCATTCAGTACTACACTGTAGCCGGAACCTATGGGATCCAGGAAGGTCTATATGTACCAGCCAATGAGCTGTTCACCACTGCGTTTGGGAATAAATGGTCTGATGCCCATACTGATTTCGATAAAGCATTGAAAGAAGTAGTGTCAGTAGCCAATCAGACCCTGGTAGATGGCGGTGATATTTGGATCGCAGAGGCTGGACAATCAGATTTCTCCGCTGGGGTTGTCCGTCAAATAAAGTCCACACGGCCCACAGTAAAGACCAAAGAACGTGTTCACATCGTTCAGCATAGCAATTGGAATCAAGACGTCACCGCTCCCGAGAGTTTAAAATTTGTTCAGGAGCATACGGATTACCAAAAAATCCCCGACGGTAACGCCATTGGAAATGGCACCCCTGGATTTCGTTCTGAAGAGGTTATCGCCTGGGAGAATTCAATCACCGATCCCAAACTAGCCTCCATCTGGAATCTCGGCATCAAATTGGGCAATCAATACAATGGCGTAGATGGCCGTTACAACAATGAGGCCATCGCCAAGGGTGGGTTGGATTTCTCTGACCTCTCCGAGGTTTGCTGGATATTGGACATGGCAGATGTCGCTGATGTAACCGAGTTTTTTGAAAGGTTCGGAGGCAGATCATCTCCTTAATTACTCAGATCTTAATTTTTTAGCTGGATTGTCCAGGGCGGCCTTTAGGCCTTTATAGATTCAAAACTGATGGTACGAAAGGCTATAGCAATCGCCATCAGTTACGCAAAGGGTGTATACAAACCCACCCCTTGCCCCTCCGAGGAGTCTCCAGAGCGGAATCAAAATTCAGCCTTTGGGAATAAAGGCGGCTAATATTTAACGAGGGGGCAATCAATACAATGGCGTAGATGGCCGTTACAACAATGAGACCATCGCCAAGGGTGGGTTGGATTTCTCTGACCTCTCCGAAGTTTGCTGGATATTGGACATGGCAGATATTGTTGATGCCTCCGAGTTTTTTGAAAGGTTCGGTGGGAGATAATCCCAGTAAAATTCATGGGCTGGAAGACAAAGGTTATCTCAAATCACACATCCTTTGTCTCTTTTAGACTACCAGTGTTATCAATAGGTTGCAACACCCTGTAGAGTTTTGGGTGAATTTTTTCTTAAAGCCTTAATTATGAGCCAAATATGTCCCATTGAAACTTCGGTTTTCGTCTCCAAATTCTAAGCGCATCAAATCAGAGTATCATTTTCATTATCTTGAGCAGCATGAGTCCCACCGCCCAACACCAATACCCTCTTGCTTGTCCCACAGGTCGTTGGACGATGTTGGCGACCATATTACCTACCAGTATGGCATTCATAGATGGAACTGCTCTAAATGTCATACTGCCATCCCTTCAAACAGACCTGAATGCCACCGGTTCTGATCTTTTCTGGGTCTTAAACAGCTATTTGTTAATGCTTGCTGCCATTATAATCGTAGGAGGCAGTTTAGGTGATAAACTGGGAAGAGTAAAAGTCTTTCAGGTAGGGATAATCATCTTCTCCATTGGGTCTGCCCTCTGTGGCTTCTCCCCCAACATTGTCTACCTGATAATATTTAGAACGTTGCAGGGGCTTGGAGGAGCTTTGATGATACCTGGTAGCCTTGCCATCATTTCGGCAGTGTTTAGTAAGGAAGAAAAAGGAAAGGCTATAGGTACCTGGTCGGCCGCTACCACCATTGTCACTATCTGCGGTCCAGTCCTGGGAGGAGCATTGGCCGACATGGGATTATGGAGATATATATTCTTTATCAACGTCCCTCTAGGGTTGCTGTCTCTTGTGGTACTCCAGCTTAAAGTACCTGAAAGTTCCGAACCGGGAGCTTCTACGGTTGACTGGTGGGGAGCTGCAGTAATGGTATCCAGTCTTGCGCTATTAACTTTTGGATTTTTGGAAATGCCGGAGTTGGGTAAAACGCATTGGGTTGTTATTACCAGTCTCGTACTGGGAGTAATTTTGCTACTCATTTTTCTTCGAATTGAAGATTCGATAGCCCAACCAATGGTTCCCTTGAACCTCTTTCAAAATCGTACCTTTTCCGGGGTAAACTTATTGTCATTTTTTCTATATGCAGGGCTGGGTGCCATTATGCTTTTCCTTTCACTCAACCTCATTCAGATTCAGGGGTACTCCCAACTACAGGCTGGTTTGACTTTCATGCCGTTTTCACTTACCATGGTTTTATTGGCCAGAAGAATGGGAACCCTCTCTGACAAATTTGGCGCTCGCAACTTTTTAATAGTGGGCCCAACAGTCAGCGGTCTGGGTATGTTTTGGTTGTCACAAATAGGAATGACCTCAGGACCTTCAGAATACTGGACCACCTTCTTTCCGGGATTCATAGTTTTTGCCATTGGCATGTCAATTACTGTTGTTCCTCTCACAACCGCAGTAATGACCTGTGTGGATGAAAGCAAATCAGGTATCGCTTCCGGAATCAATAATAGTGTGACCAGAATAGCTGGAACTTTTATCAATGCAATTCTAGGAGCTGCAGCCATTTATTTCTTCATGGATTACGTAATGCTTGAAGTAAACGCACTTCCCATTTCTGAAGACATGAATAACCAGATATTACAAGAGGCCATTCGATTGGGAGAGGCTAGTGCCCCTGTCAGCTTGGCTCCCGAATTGCAGTCATCCATTAATAAAATTTATGACAATAGCTTTATTAATACTTATCGATTAGTTGGAATGCTAAGCGCCTTATTGGCGTTCTTATCGGCTATAATCGCATTTTTTATGGTAGAAAAAAAGATCGATGATCATGACTAAAAGACAGCTCAGTGCGATAATGTTTACGGACCTCGCTGGCTATACGGCCATGATGCAGGAAGATGAGTTCAATGCTAAAGGGGTGCGAGATAAAACACGCAAAATATTTGAAAGAGAGATTCCAGTATATGATGGTCAAATTCTTCAATATTATGGAGACGGGGCACTTTCCTTGGCGGATCAACACTAAGAGTGGGCATTTATATGAACTTTTAAGGGTTATTTTCAGCCAACCACATGCCAATCACATCGAATAAATCAGACGGTGGTTGCCCGGTATTAAGGTCAACAATTTCATGGTTGACATTTTCATAAACCTTCAGATTGAAGTTGCTTTTATTCAATTGCTCCAAGACATCTATGTCATACCTCGCTGGGTGACTACGGTCTTCATTGCCATAAATCCATAGTACGGGCAAACTCATTTCTTCAACAATTGGTAATGGATCGAATCCGACCGGTCCGGTAAAATCTGATAATTGATTAACGGCCTCTTCAATTGTAACCGTCGGATCATCAGTCAACCCACAATAGAGGTTCTCCAATCCTGTTGAAGCTATGCCTCCACTTACCATAATAATAAAAGCCAAGTCGGACCTCATATTGTATACTAATGAATTAACCCACGCCCCTTGACTTGAACCGAAAAGACCTATTCTCGATTCATTTATTTGTTCATGTGATTTTAACAATTCAATAATGCCGGTAATATCATCCGCTCTGGCAGATAAAAACACTGTAGGGTCATTCAATTCTGGTGGGTAACTACCTGTTGAACCTCCAATACCACGTTTATCATAGATGTACAACCCATAATTATTGGCATTAAGAATTGCTGCAAAAGGCTCTAATTCACTTCGGTCCTCATTTCCCGAACCAGGAATGATAATCATCGCCGGAAAGGGGCCATCCCCTTCGGGAAGAAATAGTTCCCCTTCAATAGTTGCAGCACCGGAAGTCGTTTTAAATATTCCTTCACCCGAAATAACCTCCGGACTGTCATCAGAACAGGCTGTAATAAACAGTACACAAATGACCAGGATGATTGAGCTCGTTTTCATTGAAATTGTCTGTTACACCAATTCGAGAGCCTAAACTCTATCTGAAGTTACTATAGATCGACTCACTCGCTCTATTGATACTAATTTACTGAGTTTCTCTATTCTTTATGTAATCAATTGGGGTTGATCCTGTGTGTTTTTTGAAAGCTCTGTTTAGGGTGGGTTTACTGTTAAACCCTGAGGCAAGCCCAAGTGTCAGAATATTATTGGTTACATGCTCGTTGTTCCCGATTTTTCGTATCACTTCTTGAATACGGTAGGAATTGATGAAATCGTAAAATTTTTGGTCGAGTACTTCATTGAGCACCTGAGACAAATGATGACCTGGGACATTTAACTTTTGAGCTAAGTCATCAAAACCCAAGTCAGCATTTAAATACGGCTTTTCCACCTCCATAATTGACAAGAGATGGGCCTTCAAAGCCATCTTTTTTGTGGCGGTTAAAGGCGAAGTCTTATACTTCTTAGCATCTCCATTGGTGCCACCAGTAATTATTACCTCACCCATTTGTCTGGCATATATCAACGGGTTACTCAGCGCTGCATACCCAATAGAATATATCGCAATGAGCATTATGAGACTGGTTATGTAGTCAGAATCGTAGATAAAAACATCTTGCGAGTTTTCAAATAATAGCACAACTGGAATCAGGACAATAACGGAGGTGAGTACATTTTTAAGCCAAATTGCTGCCCTATATTGCGGAGTTGCTATTCGTCTCTTATCTGAACTCTTAATGAAGTCTCGCACTATCCTTATGGCTGCAATCTGATACCCTAGCTGGTACACTATTTTGATTACTATTATTGCCGTGAATAAAATCGATAAGTCTTCACTATTTATGAGATGATTGTCCCAACTTATCAGAAAATGGTAAGGGATATAAATCAAATTCAGAGTGAGTGGCAGTATAACGTGCGCTATATTATTACCACTCACTTTAGTCTTGTCAGTTATTGCCAGTGCATACAAGTAGCTTAATGGTCCTAGTATTATATCCAGTAAAAAGCTTGCGCCTGTTATTCTAATATAACTCAAATGGTAATCCAAAAGCTCCAGGGATTCTTCAACCAAAATTAGCGAGAAACAAAGTAACAGTAACCCCAAAACCTGATTGGCTATATTAATCCCTCTCTTATTAAAGTAGATAATAAGTGCTAAAACAAATCCCTGAATAGCAGCAATACCAAAAATCATCTGAATATAGCTATTTCATTTTCTCCCATCTACCTACCAGGATAGATGAAATCTCCTCTAATCTCTTAAGTCCCTTTTCTGCCTGGGTTGTTGGCTTTTCATCCGAACCTTGCAGTACATTTAATAAATAAAGAAACTTGTGTTGCAAACCAACTATTGTTTCCAGGTTAGGATCCACGGCATAGATACTGCCGTATAGGATATCCGGATCTCCCGGCTGTCCTTCTCCTCTAAGTGATTGCAATTGATCTTTCTTTTTAGATTTGAGCTTACTATTCGAGAAGAGGTCGTCAATGGCTTGCCTGACATCTTGCAATTTCTGATACCCGGTATATGATCTCATTGAAAGATCCGTCTGACGTTGAATAGTAGCTGCACTACTCGACACACGCGGATCAATTTTCACAGTGATAGATTGTTCCTCTACTTTCCCTCCAACTGTCAACTTTATCTTGTAGGTTCCTGGATGAACAAAAGGTCCATGTGGTCCACTTGGTGTGTTGTAGTAAACCGCCGAGATCGAAAACTGCCGCCTTGTGCCTGCCGGAGGCTCATGTCGCAGATCCCAGACAAACCGATGATGTCCGGTAGCTGTTCCTAAATTCTTCTCAGGTCTAATCCAATAAGTTGGGTGTGGCAATGAGGTAGTATCCACATCCTCATCCGGGTCATTACTGGAGAATGTTCTGATCACCTTATCATTCTGATCCAGAATTTGAAGTTTCACCTCTCCTGCTGTTTTTCCTAAATGATAATCAAGAATAGCTCCATCAGGTGGGTTTTGACCGGCAGGCTCTTCTGGAGGCAAAGGGGTGTCTAAGAACATATTCCACCTGACTCGATAGGCATCAGCCGGCTTGAACAATTTGTTTTGACTACCTCTTAACCCTGCCAATTCTCGCAATGGGCTTATGTTATCGAGAATCCAAATGGACCTTCCATGCGTACCAACAACCAGATCATTATCCTTAATTACCAAATCCCTCATTGATGAAGCAGGCATGTTCATTCTCAGTGACTGCCAATTGTCTCCATCATCTGCAGAGAAGAAAACCGCCCTTTCTGTTCCTGCAAATAGCAAACCCTTTTGAATAGGATCTTCACGTACAACATTAACCGGACCATCATCAGGCATGCCATTTACAATTCTTTTCCAGCTTTTTCCACCATCTTTCGTCCTGTAGGCGTGTGGAAGCATATCATCTTTTCTAATGGCATTCACTGCGATATAAGCTGTCTGTAATTCAAAATGGGAGGCATCAATTTGTGAAATTTTATCCCATGATTTTATTGCCGGCGGTGTCACATCATTCCAGGTTTTACCTCCATCAGAGGTTACATGCACCAACCCGTCATCAGTCCCTGCCCAAATAGTATTAACATCTAGTGGAGATGGACCAACGGCGTAAATCACTGCTCTTCTCTTCATCGTGGCCAGATCTGGTGTTTTGAAATCACCGATACTTTCTGGCACCTCAGGTTGCACTCGGGTCAAATCCGGACTAATCACCTCCCAATTTTGTCCTCCTGAAGTCGTCTTCCAAAGCATGTTAGTGGCAAACAATAGAGTCGACTGGTTAGCTGGATGAAACATTAAAGGCATCGTTCTCACAAAGCGATAATCACCAGACCTCAACGCTTCTGGAGTGACATTCTGTGATTGGCCAGTCTTCTTATTGAAACGCATGACCCGACCGCCATAAATGATGTTGGGGTCTTTGGGATCTGGGGCTACATAGGCATATTCATCCGCTCCTACTCCCATCCAATCACGGAATGAAATCTGGCCCCCATTTCCACGGCTGGCAGTTCCAATGGCGCCACTCTCCTGCTGCCCTCCATAAATCCAATAAGGAAACTGGTTATCAGTAGTCACATGATACAATTGGGTAGTAGGCTGATTGTACCAGGAGCTAAAAGTTTTGCCACCATTAACAGTCACTACAGCTCCCTGGTCTGCTACGAAAAGCATGATGTCTGGCTGCTCCGGATTGATCCAAATGCGATGATAGTCATCTCCACCAGGCGCACCTTTGATTGAAGTCCAAGTCCTACCTCCATCATCTGATCGGTAAGATGCAACATTTCCAGAATAGATAACATCCGGATTATTGGGATGCACTCTAACTTCTGCAAAATCCCCTCCACGGCCATATACCCGGTAGTCAGAGCTCACTTTATACCAGCTTTCACCGGCATCATTACTGCGATAAATACCACTATTTTCTTTGGCATCTACTGTAGCATACATGCGTTTAGAATCACTTGGTGAAATGCCTACCCCTATTCTCCCTAACCCTTGTTCAGCAGCTGGTAAGCCCTTGGTCAACTTCCTCCAGGTTGTTCCCCCGTCTGTTGATTTATACAAACCGCTATTTGGGCCTGAAAACTTGGCATTTTCCCACGGCCCTTCACGGTGTTCCCACATGTCGGCAAACAGGATTTGTGGATTGGTGGGGTCAAATTCGACCTGAATGGCGCCAGTATTCTGATTGATAAACAGCACCTTCTCCCAGGTCTTTCCTCCATTGGTGGTCCTAAAAACACCACGTTCTACATTTGCCCCATAGGGATGGCCTAAGCCCGCGACGAAAACAATGTCAGGATTGGTGGGATGTACAATCAGCCGACCAACTTGTTGCACATCTCCTAAACCAATATGTGACCAGGTCTTTCCTCCATCAATAGTCTTGAAAATTCCATCACCTACCGCCAAATCCGGTCGATGCAACCCCTCTCCAGTGCCAACATAGATAATATCGGGATTAGTTGGTGAAACTGCAAGGTCTCCAACTGATCCTGTAGGGGCATCATCGAAAATGGGATTCCATGTACGACCATAGTCGTCTGTTTTCCAGACCCCTCCATTATTCACGCCAATGAAGAAAACATTGGGTTGTGATGGTATCCCCACTCCACCCACGGTTCTACTAGCCCTGAAAGGACCAATCATACGGTATTGGAGGTCCTGATATAAGGACGGATCAATTGGCTGACTAAATAGTGGTGAAAAGGAAAGAATGGTAAGAGCTATGAGTAGTAACTGACGCATATTGCTTTATGGTATGTTGAGTTGACGGCTGAATTTAGTTTTTATTGAGATCAGAATGAAGGGGAATCGAGGTAAGTGGTGATTATTGAAAATTACCTAATAAAAAGAGGTGAGCACTTTCTCTAACGGTTGTCATTTCGAAAGCGTAACTTGACTGTTAACGAAGTAGAGATGATATCAACGACTGAGAATCACGTCAACTCCACTGTATGAAGGTTGACAAAAACACTTTGTTGGTAAACGAGATGTCAATCTTTGGCCCAATCAAGCACAAATTGGCACTGTGTAGGGTTCTCCAGGATCTACTTTATTGTATTGTGTTTCCTATTCGGGCCTCTAATGGCTATCTTTGCGCCTTATTTTAAAGTATTGGATGAAACTCAACGAACTTACAGCAATTAGCCCCATAGACGGCAGATACAGGAAACAGGTGGAGGGCTTTGCCGATTACTATTCTGAATATGCGCTAATTCGTTACCGTCTTAAAGTAGAAATTGACTATTTCATCGCTCTTTGTCAACTTCCACTACCGCAGCTGTCCGAAATTGATAGTGAAAAGTTTCGATTATTAGAATTTATTGAAAGGAATTTCAGCGAAAGTGATGCTCAAAGTATTAAAGACTATGAGAAGAATACTAACCATGATGTAAAGGCGGTTGAGTACTTCCTGAAAAGGAAATTCGATGAAATGGGCATGGGAGACGCGAAAGAATTCATCCATTTTGGATTGACCTCGCAGGACATTAATAATACCGCCATCCCCTTGTCAGTAAAGGATTCAATTGAAAAGCTCTATTTGCCAGAGATCCGGAAAGTAATTGAATCCCTGGATGAATTGGCTGTGGAGTGGAAGGAAGTAGCTATGTTGGCAAAAACACACGGTCAGCCCGCATCTCCCACCAGGCTTGGTAAAGAACTAAAAGTATTCACGAAACGCCTGGAGAAGCAATTAGATCTATTAAAAACCATTCCTCATTCTGCTAAATTCGGTGGTGCTACAGGCAATTTTAATGCCCATCATGTGGCTTATCCGGACATCGACTGGTCAGATTTCGGGGATCAATTCCTAAGTAAATCACTGGGCCTGGAACGCAGCAGTCCCACCACCCAAATAGAACATTACGATAATCTGGCCGCCCTTTTCGATAATCTAAAGAGAATAAATACCATTTTAATAGATTTCAGCCGGGATGTTTGGCAATACATCTCCATGGGTTATTTCAAACAAAAGATAAAAGAAGGCGAAATTGGTTCGTCTGCCATGCCTCATAAGGTAAATCCTATTGATTTTGAGAACGCAGAGGGAAATCTTGGATTCGCCAATGCCCTATTTGAGCACTTATCTGCCAAATTACCTATTTCGAGACTTCAGAGAGATTTAACCGATTCAACGGTCTTAAGAAATGTTGGATTGCCTCTTTCTCATAGTTTTTTAGCATTGAAATCATTGGCCAAAGGAATTGGTAAATTAGAATTGAACCAGAAAGTGATTGATGCGGACCTTGAACAGAATTGGGTGGTTGTTGCGGAAGGGATCCAGACCATCCTAAGACGTGAGGGATTCCCAAACCCTTATGAAGCACTTAAAGACTTAACCCGCAAAAACACGCAAATAACAGCATCTACTCTAAAGGAATTTATAGAAGGTCTAGAGATTTCGGATGAATTGAAGTCGGAATTGAAAGAGATTAATCCGTTTAACTACACTGGAATATCTTAGCATACAATGATTGGAAATCAGCTTATTACGGAGTTCATCTAAATAATTCCATAAAATAAATCGGATCCGATATCTATTAATTCATCCGGAAAATCATAGTCTTCATTATGTAATGCCGGACAATGCTCCCCGCTACCTAAACCAAACATAGCCCCCGGATATTTTGAGGAAATCAAGCCAAAATCTTCTCCCCATTTAAAAGCTTCGGTTCTTTCGATAATCCGGGCGTTAGCTTTTCTAGCTGAAGCCCTTATTCTATCAACCACCATTGGCGTGTTCATGCTGGCTTCGAATGGTTCTTCATAGCTTATTTCATATTGAAGCCTGAATTTCTCACTTAATTCCAATATTTCTTCCTCCAAATTCTCAATCATTGAATTCATTACATTATTCGACCAGCATCTCATGGTTAAATGAACTTCCCCATATCCTGCAGAAACACCATTGGCCTTTTCACCCATTGAGGTGTAAACAGGAACAATAAGTCTAAAATCATCTCTACAGGTATCTGGCTGCTCCAGGTTTTTGGCCGTCAGCAGTGTATTGGCTATAGCTAACGCAGGGTTGTCACCATTTTCTGGCTCAGCTGCATGGGACGTTCTGCCCCGATATTTGATAATCATGCTTTTAACAGCTGCGTTAAATGGCCCATCTTTCACAATCACAGAGCCCAATGGAAATCCAGGTACATTATGTAGCGCAAAAACCATATCAGGCTTTAATTGATCAATCATACCATCATTAATCACATTTCTGGCACCGTCTCCAGTTTCCTCTGCAGGTTGGAACAAAAGCGTGATTTGTTTGTCTCGTGGTGGATTGGCTGATAATTTGTCAGCCAAACCCAAAAGAATTGTCATGTGGCCATCATGTCCGCATTTATGAGAAACTCCCTCCACCTCAGACTTGTGGTCGAAGTCATTGATTTCCTGGATTGGCAGCGCATCTAATTCGCATCTAAACAATAAATGTTCGCCCTCATTTCCTTCACCAAAAGTGGCCAATATTCCAGTATCGGCAACTACCCTAACTTTTGGTGGGCTTTCCAGATCATTCAAGATATCCCGAATGTATCGGGAGGTTTCATATTCAAGATTAGATAATTCCGGATGCTGATGAAGGTATCTTCGAATGGAGATTAAATCAATCATATGTTCAGGTGAATCGGTGTGGATAAACCTTTTTATCCCTCATTTGATGATCTATTTTGCTCTAAGCTCCCAATCAGCTACCAGAACAGTATTGGGATCAATTTCGATACTCAATGGTTTTTTATCCACTGGTATTTTTAGCTGCTGGTTTCTATCTGTGATTTCTACAATCTTTATACTACTGGTATTATTTTCGTATTTAATCTTGATCTCAATTGGGAATTGAAATTCACCTGTCTTCTGAGTTTGCTTTACATTCAACTGCATCGAAGCTTTTTTGGCATTATAAGACCACTCAATATCTAGTGAGGGGTTTCCTTCCTTGCGGAGCCACTGATCAAAATAAGACTTCAAATCCTGACCAGAGACAGATTCCATCTCTTTTCTAAAAGCCTCTACCGTAGTATTGGAGTTGAAATTATTTTTATAGTATGATTGGATTCCTTTCCAGAAAGCCTCCTCTCCAATTTTGGCTCGAAGCATATGCAACACCCAGGCGCCTTTCTGATATGTTCCTCCATAGACCGATACTTTTGACATATCATCCAAATTGTCATGTACAATTCTGTA
>JAJCYL010000004.1 GCA_029262955.1 Cytophagales bacterium
GATTCCAATACTGGTGCCTAATTCCTTTCGGGACCTGGTGTGAAGCATTGACGCAGACTTTTTCTCTCTTTTGGAAATGGCATAAATGATCTGAAATAAGGCAACACAACCAGCACCAATCATCACACCATGTGGGAGATAAATGGCGTTGATATCCACATGGAAAAGATCCTGTGAGTATCCTCTGGTGAGCAAACCGACAGCAAGCATGCTCAATGCCCAGATATTACCAATCCAGCAGACCCCAAAGATCTCCATGGGTATTCCAACCAGACGACCGGAAAAACCAACAATCCCTCCAATTCCCAATATTTTCGCCCTTTTGCCCCCTTGATCCCCCGCAATGATGCACTCGGCTGCTGCAATACCGGCCGGCCAGATTCCCCTTGCTGGATAAATTTCGGTGTCAAATACTTTATAAATGATGGTAGCATCGATAATCAGTCCTATAAAAGCACCAATCATCATTATTGGAACTAGTTCGAACTCTCCTAGCAACCAAAAAATACCCATCGGTACCAATATGGCATTAGCCCCGCCGAAAGTAGCCCCTGATATAATAGTCTGCATCAAGTTTTGCCTTGACAAATTCCTGAATTGACTTAAAAAGGACAATGGCAACCGTGAGATAGCAATGGTAATGATAGCCGCAATTATTGATGTGTTGGGTGTAATGCCAATCCGAGTAATCAACTCAAGGCCAATAATCGCTCCCAATACAGACAACATCACACCCAAAATCAATGTCTTCGGCTCGAACAGACCCGGATGTTTGGCTGGTATCTCCGAAGGCTCATAGTCTTCTAAGGTGGTTTTCTTATTTTTTCCGGGCTTACTCTTTGTCATCAGCCTTATTCCCCCTGGACACTTGATTGACTTTCCGAATAAGAAAATGGCGGGTACTTTGAGGGGTTGTCTTCACTACAGCATGTGGGAATACACTCCATTCTATAATCTGCATTGGCATTGAAGAAAAATGGAATAGAATAGCGGGCCGACTCAGAGTTGTTGTTATTAGCAAAATGCTTGACACTGATAAAGCGATCGTTAGTCCACTGCCTCAGTAATTCGCCTGTATTAACAATGAAGGTGTCCTCCATTTTGGCTGCAAGCATCCAGCATTTTTTTATCTCATTGAAAATAACCAGACCTTCGTTGTCCTGAGCTAGAATAGTCAGAAATGTCGTGTCTACGTGAGGTGAAATGCCGAATTCATCCTGGTTATAAGATTTAATAGATGGATACCTGGTCATGCGCAAGCGATACATCGGTGAGGTAAATGCCTCATCAAAAAAATGATTTTCTAAACCAAGCGCTTTGCAATAGATGGGCAAAAGCTTCAAAGCAAGTTGCTTCATGGCAGCGGCATATTCCGCAACATTTTCCTTAAATCGAGGCAATTCATCTTCATTGGGCCATTGGTTATCTTCCAGGCTAACCTTACTCTTTCCAGATTGAATTTTTATGATAAAAGCTTCATTGGAGTTGCCCTTTTTACGTGCTGGTAATTTTCGATTTTGAAAAGGCAGATAACCTACTCCTCCAACAGGCCAGTCACTTCTGTCCATTTTGAGTGCCATTTTTTTCTCCAATTCCAGGTCATGAAATCTCTTCGATTCTGAAAAAATCCTGGCAACCGACTCAGAGGAAATACCATGACCTTTTAGATAGTAGAATCCCACATGTGTACTTGCATAAAGAAGTTGCTCAGCAACCTTAGCCAATTCCACCTCACTCTGATTCTGGAAATAATTATGTATGTCTATTATTGGAATGTCATTCGGATTGGCTCTTTGAATGTTGGTCGTATCCCAACTCTCAGCTTCTCGCCTAAGTTGTTCTTCTTTCTTTTGAGAATCGTAAGCTGCACCTTTGGTCATAACCTTGACATTTATAGAAAGAAACAGAAAAGATAACAGGTTGTACTCTTATCTACTATTCAAAAGTGACGAATATCGAGATCCCTTAAATCAATTTTTCGTAGTATTGAATGAGATAAACAACAAGCCTTTGAAATTGACGAACACATTATGTAAATATTTTCTCATCTGCTCATTTTTGATTGCACAAGTCGGATGTGAATCACCAAAAAAACAGGAGGTAGTAAGAGAAGTCGGTAATGAAAAAGCAGACTTAAAAGACATTAAGTTAGCTGGTCTTGATGGGAGTGAAATAAACCTTGGAGACTTCAAAGGGAAGACGGTCTTCCTGAACTTTTGGGCTACCTGGTGCAAACCATGTATTGCTGAAATGCCCTCCATTCAGCGAGCAATCGAAAAGTTAGAAGGACAGGAAATTGTATTTCTTGCGGCCTCTGATGAAAGTGTCGAGAAGATCGAAAAGTTCAAGGCGCGCTTTGATTTCCCTTTTCAATTTATTAGAGTATTGGATGATTATGCCAACCTGGAGGTTTATTCCCTGCCAACTACCATCATCTATGATCGCAATGGTGACATTGTGATTAATGAAGCCGGTGCCCGGGAGTGGGACGCCGATGATATGATTGAGAAATTGAAGAGTCTGTAGTACTGATCCTAACTCAAGGAGGGACCTTGCCCTCTTGCATGGGAAGCTTTCCTTTGAAAGGGAGAAGTCTATAACCCTAGTGTTAATCTTACTGCAAAATTTATAGAACCCACCTCTTAATCTCCCCAGGGAGGAGACTTCGATTTTTGTACGAGTCACAAGATTAAGTGATAGTCATTGTACTGGTGCTTTACAACGCACAAGTTGAAAACTGTGCCACCTAAGAGTTAATATTACCTATTCGTCGCTTCGACTCCGATCTGTAATAGGTCGCAACCATATAGAAAATAACTAAAATCAATATGGAATCAAGAGGAGATAAATCCTGGAGATTCCATGAAATATGTCTCTTTATCAAAATCCACAAAAAGAACTGATAAATCAAAGCAATGGCTACCAAGCCAGTTAGCAACCATTGACCAGGAAATCGTAAGAGAATGAATTCTGCCGCATTAAGCTCATGATCATCTGTTATTTCGGAATCTACACCAACACCAAAATGCTTTAACCAGGTAAGTGGATAGGCAACAATGTAGGGAATAACCATGCATGATCCGCCAATTGCAAAAGACATCCAACCTCGATACCTCTTGCCATCAGCATCTTCAACTTTCAATTCATTAGTCCGTGTTTCATATAGCACTATTTTATTGAGCCAATCGAAGTGGGCAATGAAACTGGCAATAATTTGATGATTTTTTATTTCTGGGTTAAAATAGAACTTACGATCACGGGTTGTAGGTCTCACGACCACAAAGTAAGTGGCTAAGCTGGCATAGCTAAACACCAAAACACTCGCCCCATATTCAATGCTACCATGAAAAATAACCCCTACCCATAGTGCTAACTTTCTGGTCTGCGGAATCCATAAACAAATTCCAAGAAAATACTCCTGGGCTAGCGCCAAATAGGTCATCAGATTCACCACAAAATCGCTCGTAACCAACTGTGCCCACCAGTCGGAAATATTAAATGGCAAATTCTCATTTCCCATGTTGTTTCCTTTCACCAGGCGGTACATGCGTCCTCTGAGAACATTCCCGCTGTTCCAATCAGAATCCAGTGTTTTAGCAAATGCCGAAGAAAGGTAGGTTAATGTCATTTGTAACCTGATCATAAAAAATGTCCATGTCTTGCCTGTATTGTATGAATTTGCACTTGATAAGCTAAAAACCCTGTGTGCTGGGCTGAGTACCAACAACAGCAACATCAAAAGAAAAAAGTATCGGTTATGCCGATACCAAATCTGGTTTAAGAATAAATGAAAGGTTACTGAAATGAAAGCCAGAATTGCTGCTTCCTTAGATCGGTATCCAATGATTAGAAATAGCCCACTCAATATCATGATTCCTAAAAGGAAAATATAAAAAGCCTGACTAGGTAAAGGGTACCAATCGAAGTACGGAAGAAAAAACTTGTCCCTGTAAAATCTGTCGATGAGATTATTGTCAATGAAAAACCAGGCATGCCGCCACATCATGAATCCCAGGATTATTCGAAAAAATGCCAGAGGGATTAAAGGACCCTCCTTATCCAAACACTTTAATAATCCACTGGGGTCTGTCGACATATTTAGAATATTCTCTTTTTACTTTCCAGTGTCACCGTTTGCTTCTCACGACCAACTTTGTGGTAAGTGACTGTAAGAACTAATTGCCGCGTTTCGTGGTCATCCGGTATTCTATCTGCTACATAATCTAAAGCAGCATCAAAAAATTTCAAAGTCAGACTGATACTTCCTTTTGCTCTTTTTTCACGTTCCAGGCTATTTAGCCGATAGTCTCGTACCATTCGGTCCCAGGAATAAGTCAACCTTTTACCATCTTCATTTACTCTCCAGATGCCATTTTTTGTTTTCACTTTCTTTCCATCGACAGTTATTCGATAGAGCTCAGCACTGAATAGAGTGGTTTCGGCAAACATCCAAAAGCCAAATCTTTTATCATCCGAAAAATGTGCCCTTGTAATTAAAGACAACTGAACCAGCAAGTAACAAGTGCAAAACCCAATGATTACCCAAACATTAATTCTATTATTAGAAAGCTTCACACTACAAATATGAGCCTTGCAGCGCTGGACTAATTATTTTTGAGTGTCTTTTTTTGACCTGCCATGTTTGAGATGAGAATTATTTACACTCTTGGAATCCATATCTATTTTAATCTTGTCTATTTAGCGGCACTGCGCAATAGAAAGGCCAGGCGATTCATTATGGGTCGAAAAGACCTTTTCGAAAAGCTAAACACTATTGACGGGAGTTCATCAGATTGGGTCTGGTTCCACGTGGCTTCCCTGGGAGAATTTGAGCAAGCTCGGCCAGTTATTGAAATGGTAAGGAAGGAGTTTGAGGAGGTAAAAATCCTAATTTCGTTTTACTCTCCTTCAGGATTTGAGGTTCGAAAACATTACCGCCATGCAGATTTTATTACCTACCTCCCCTTTGATACCCCCGCAAACGCCAGGCGCTTTATTCAGAGTTTTAGTCTTAAACTGGTGTGTTTTGTCAAAGGCGATTATTGGTTCAATTTTCTACATACGCTTAATCAATCCAAAATTCCTGTAATCAATTTTGCCGCCCGATTTAGGTCCAAACAACTTTTTTTTAAGCCCTGGGGCAGGTTTTACAGAAACTTCCTCTTCCAGTTTGATCATATTCTCGTTCAGGATGAAAGGTCACTGCGTTTACTGAAGCGGATAAATTATAGGTCAGCATTGGTAGCTGGTGACACCCGGTTTGATCGGGTTTTAGAGACTTTCGAAGGTGAGGAAAAACTTTCATTCCTGTCCAAATTCAAAAGTAAGCAGCAACTTATTGTGTTCGGTAGCGTCTGGCCAGAGGACCTTAAGCTAGTTTTTCCCATCGTAAAAGACCTCCTCAAGATAGGGGTTAAGTTGATAATAGCTCCCCATGAGATTGATGAGGCCACACTTAAATCGATTAAGAGTGGCCTTCCTGGTAGTGCAAATCTATTCTCAGAAAAAAGGACTGAAGGAGAAATTATGGTCGTTGATACCATTGGAAACCTGGCTGAAATTTACCGCTACGCCGATTTGGTGTACATTGGAGGGGCCTTCAGAGGAACTCTTCACAACCTACTTGAACCAGCCGTATTTGGTATGCCGATACTTTTTGGAGAAGACAAAAGGAATAAAAAATTCCCGGAAGCAGTCGATCTTGTAAATTTGGGTGCAGCAAATGAAGTGGGAACTTCGATCCAATTGAATAACAAGATCCAACAGCTACTCGAAGATGTAGGCGAAAGGGAAAAACTTGGTCAAATCGCGAGAGACTACATAACTAAGAATTGTGGTGCATCCGAAAAGACAATGGGCATTATCAGGCAACACCTAAGCAATTGAAAGGAATAGTAATCAAATCAACTGGCTCCTGGTACGAAGTCAGATCTCCGGATGGGAAGACACTTGCCTGTAGGTTAAAAGGAATCTTTAAACTGGAGGGAAGCAAAAATACCAATCCAATTGCAGTTGGTGATAAGGTAGAGCTGTCTAAGGAAGATAAAGGAGACAATACCTGGCTAATTGAAAAGATACTCCCTCGTGAAAATTACATTGTTAGAAAAGCAATTAAAAAGAGTGAACATTCTCATCTTTTAGCGGCCAATGTTGATCAGGTGATTCTTATGGCCACGCTCACTAAACCGCGGACTTCATTAGGTTTTATTGACAGGGTGCTTGTCACCGCAGAAACTTACCGTATTCCCACCACGATCGTGTGGAATAAAGCAGATTTACTGAACGAGAAAGGCTACGAAGCTATTATTGAGCTAATGGCTATGTATGAAGAGATAGGTTATCCCTCAAGGTTGATCTCGGCTCATGAAAAAGAAGACGTCGAAGAGCTTCTACCTGATTTCAACAATAAGATTAACCTTATAATCGGGCATAGCGGCGTTGGTAAGTCAACCCTTCTAAACCAACTGATACCCGATCTGTCTCAGAAAACAACGGAAATATCTTCCTTCGCAAACAAAGGCGTTCATACTACCACGTTTGCAGAGATGTTTCCCCTGGACGACAATTCCTTTATCATTGACACACCCGGAATTAAAGAACTGGGATTGAGTGAAATATATGATGAAGAGCTCAGCCATTATTTCCCGGAGATGCGGGCCCTTTTTGGAGAATGTAAATTCCATAATTGTACCCATACTCATGAGCCCAAGTGTGCAGTGATTGAAGCCGCCCACCAGGGAGAAATTGCAGAGTCGCGTTTTCTCAGCTATCTAAGCATGTTTAAGGAAGAAGAAACCCATCGATAGTTGGGGCAAGAATGAAAATTATAACCAAATATTTCCCTGATCTTAATCCTTCTCAAATTGAGTCTTTTAATCAATTAAAGGAACTTTATGAGACCTGGAATGAACAGATCAATGTTATTTCACGAAAGGACATAGACTCGCTATATGAACGGCATGTTCTCCATTCATTGGCCATTGCTAAGGTCATTTCATTCAAACCTGGTACAGCTCTTCTTGATGTTGGTACAGGAGGTGGATTTCCGGGGATTCCGCTGGCCATAATATTCCCTGAAAGCAATTTTCACCTTGTGGATTCAATTGGGAAGAAGATTCATGTGGTCAATGAAATCAGTAATAGCCTCAATTTGAAAAATGTAAGGGCACAACAAATTAGAGCAGAGCAGGTGACTGACCGTTATGATTTTGTTTTAAGCAGAGCAGTCACCCGGCTAAAACCATTCCTTCAATGGATAAAAAACAAGATTAAGCCAGAGTCGCACCATAAGTTGAGAAATGGAGTATTTGCACTAAAAGGGGGTAATTTGGCACAAGAATTGTCAGAAATAAAGAAATTACACCAAATGATGG
>JAJCYL010000005.1 GCA_029262955.1 Cytophagales bacterium
CCTGTAATTTGTATCCATAGAAATAAGTATCCTGAGAAGCACAATATCCTTTATCAGGAGCATTTTCAAATGTCTGTTGACAAATTTTGGAGCGCTTCTCTCTGGAGATTTTACATACTTCCAGAGGCATTGAATCGACAATAAAGTACTCTTCAAACTCAAGGAAACGGGCTGCCAATTTTTGACGGATATTTTCAATTATGGGAAACAGCTGTCTTTTGCGTCTATTATACCGAGTTCGGTCTATTAGATGTGGAAAATCACTACTGTAATCGGCTTTAATTTTATTAAAGAGCCAATTTTCACTGTCTACCGACATGTATTCAGCCGTTAGAGCAAGGCTAACTACCTCTAAATCAGTAAACAACGGTGGTGCTCCTGGCTTTTTGATATTCCCGCTTTCATTAATGTGGTTTAGTTCAAGTGATTTGATTGTTTGGAGAATCTTATCGAAATTACTTCTAATGTTGTGCATGGGCTCGTTCAATAAATTGGTTTGTTGATACTCTAATTTACTGATAATCAGGCTTATGCACACTTTTTCCCATCCAAATTAATTAGCACAACGGGTTATTGTTAATCTATTCTAATCATGTATACATCTGCCTCCGGATCTCTTCCTCTCCTTTTCTCATAAGAGACCAGCCGGTCATTTTCCATTACCCAGACATCATTATCGTTATCAAAAATGTCGGTGTCTACAATGACCAGTTCACCACGACTATTGATGTACCACTCTGAGTATTCAACTTCCCTCTCCCCAAATATTTCAGCAACAATCTTCACTTGTCCATCTTTTCTGAAATCGAAATAAATTTCAAGGTCATCCAAAATATTGGAGACCAATCCAATTACTGATTCAGCTAACCATTCTCCCAAAAACGGGATATCTTCATCCTCTTCAACACCTTCCATTATCTCATCCTGATTGATGTCAATGATCAGTTTCCACTCTCCCAGTACGTCTTTCTCCTTCACTGATTTTTGTGCTTGTAATGAAAATGTTAGTACCAATGCGGTTAATAATAGGGTAAGTCTTTTCATGCGTGACAATTGTTTTCTAAATGAATGTGTAATTGGTTGCTATAATGTTATACAAGGTACATGCTTATAGTTAATACTGTGTTTAGGACAAAAGGTTTCACAGTTCCCCATAAAAATTGAAAATATATTGTCTCAGGCTGATTTAAGCACACTCCACGCACCGATTGCTCTGCGGCATGAGCATGATTCTTCCCAATGGGATTGGTTTCTTGCAGCAAACACAAATCCCAAAGTCTGGTTTGTTTATAGATGACAAAGCAACTTTGAGTTTATTCAATTTATCGATGTTTTGTCGCAGTGAGGCTTCAACAACGCTTTTGTTGTTGATTGCATCCATCCTACTGATTCGACCAATGGCATTCTCGGGGGATATCGGTTTAACTTGTTCATTCAAATCATCAATTGACTGCTGAGTCTTAGTGATCTCCTCGTTGATCTTGACTTGAATATTCTCCTTATCTAAACCCATATCTTACATTTATTCGTGGTCAACTTTAATCGGCCCTTCCGGCATATTAAAGTTTGCACAATGAAATTACATTTACAAAAAAACAACCATGATAATCACTCCCCCAGCACAAAATGATTACCCACAATTTTATCATACTTATGTTAGTAAGGTAAACACCACAGATCTCATTCCTGCTCTCTCAGACGAAATGCAGACCTTAAAGGGGCTATTGACGGACCTCTCTGATGAAAAATCCAACTATCGTTATCAACCAGACAAATGGAATATCAAGGAGCTTCTGATCCATATGTGTGACACTGAAAGAATCTTCAGTTACCGGGCGTTAAGGTTTGCACGACACGACAAAACAGCCCTTCCGGGTTTTGAACAAGACGATTATGGCCAATTAATTTGGGGCACCAATAGATCTGTTGATCACATTCTTGCAGAGTTTCAGGCTGTACGAGAAAGTTCCATCAAGCTATATGAAAGTTTTGGAGAGGAAGAATTAAATTGTGTAGGTGTTGCTTCAGGTGCTGATTTCACCGTAAGAGCTCAGGGGTATATTACACTGGGTCATGCCCTTCATCATAGGTTAATCATTGAAGAAAGGTATCTGAATGGCAATTAGTCAGAATAGCAATTATCGGGTTTTCACTACCTTCAACCACTTATACTTTTACATGGAATTAAATAATTAGAACCATGTATGATTATTATCGGGTGGCCGAAGCCATTGACTACATTCGAAAGAACTACTGGAAGCAACCTCAATTGGATGAGGTAGCAGACGCTGTTCATCTCAGCCCATTTCATTTCCAGAGAATGTTTACCGATTGGGCTGGAGTTAGTCCTAAAAAGTTTCTCAAATACATTAGCCTCGAACATGCCAAGGGATTATTGGAAAAGGATAATGCTACTATTTTTGAGACCGCCATTCAGACAGGGCTTTCGGGAACAGGCCGACTACACGACCTCTTTGTGACCATTGAGGGCATGACACCCGGTGAATACAAAAACCAGGGTGCTGATTTAGACATATATTATAGTTTCAATCAATGTCAATTCGGAACCTATTTGGTCGCCTCAACAGATAAGGGAGT
The DNA here is from genome assembly GCA_029262955.1 of Cytophagales bacterium. Taxonomy (GTDB): domain Bacteria; phylum Bacteroidota; class Bacteroidia; order Cytophagales; family Cyclobacteriaceae; genus JAJCYL01. Next base: position 2,599 of record JAJCYL010000005.1, read on the forward strand.
TTGCAATGTGCTCTTTTCTGAAGAAGAACCTCAACAAGCTTACCTTGAACTTCAATCAAGATGGCCTAAGTC
>JAJCYL010000006.1 GCA_029262955.1 Cytophagales bacterium
ATAGAAGCTCCCGTCGACTTATCAACGTAAGGATGTCTCATATGAAAGTGTAAATCCCCCATATGAGCGATATTGTCATTTTCCAGGTGAATGATTGCATCGCCATTAGTGTGCGCTGCACCAAAATAAGTAGCAGTGACAGTCTCGGATCCTACTTTGGCCTTCCATTTCTTGTCAAATGTGGTGTCCGGCAATAAGATCTCGTCGAGCTTGCCATTTTTCACAGCCGAATTACGTTGATTGATTTTAGCATTGCTGTGAGCTACTATGTTTTCAACTAAGTCTTTAAAGGCAATATTTCCTCCAGAATGGTCACCGTGATGATGGGTATTGATGACATAGTCGATTTTTCTCTCAGACTTTTTCTTGACCTCTTCAATCATTTGCTTGGCGGAATCAGGAAACTGGGTATCAATTATGGCAATTCCATCTTCTGCTATGCGCCAGACGATAGTCCCTCCTCTGGCTGTAAATATTCCTGTGCTACCTCTAAGTACCTTGACATTATAGGCATCACCCTGCATCAATGATCTGGCAAAGCTATTAACTGATGTGAATCCTAAACCAGCCACCAGGCCAGTAAGTTTGACAAAATCTCTTCTCTGAAGCATAACTATATTTTTATGATGACCTAAGTTAAGCTATCAATCACTTGTTTGACCAGGATTTAGTTGAGAGGTTAATTATGGGTGTTCTTCGGCCCTACTTCAGATCAGAAGGTAAGGGAGATGACATTGTTAAGATGCAAGTAACTAAACATTCCGGGTTTATTCGCACAGCATTTGATATAATCTGTGAGTCGCTCTTATGGGCCCCAAATGCAGCTTTTTAATAAGGCAAATAAATAACGATGATCATTATGGCCGATAAAAGTGTCCTTGCAGTTCTCATTTCTTTTGGTTTTTGATTCTGACGGAGTTAACAATGGGTACACATTGCCATTTAAGTCAATCAGAGCTACCTTTAAATCACACCAAATAGCTGCAATGGAAGCATTTTTAACGTTTTTTGAAGATATGCCATCGTGGCAAAAATTAGCCTGGGTTATCATCTGTTTAGCCTTCGCCTGGACACTAGAAGCTATTTTACCGCTAACTAATCATGATTATAAGAAGATTAAACACGACAGTGTCAACCTCACCTTTCTTTCCTTCTCTTTAGCTATCAATGTTTTGGTGGGAATTGCCACAGTTGGGGTGTTCTTCTGGATCAGCAATTCTAAGATTGGAGTATTACAAATGGTAGATCTTCCCCTTTGGCTGGAGTTGTTAATTGCCATAATGTGTCTCGACCTTATGGCCCAATACACAGTCCATTATCTACTACATAAGGTAAGCTGGATGTGGAAGCTTCATATGATTCATCACAGCGATACAAAAGTTGATGCTACGACAGGCACAAGGCATCATCCCGGTGACTACCTCTTGAGAGAAGTTTTTGCCATTGCCACCGTAGTTGTAATTGGCATACCAGTATCATTTTATGTGTTTTACAGGATTAGTACCATCTTCTTTGCCTATTTCACCCATGCCAATTTCTATTTACCACTTTGGCTGGATAAAGCTTTAAGTTTTATCATTATAACACCTAACATGCACAAGTTCCACCACCATTTTGAACGCCCCTGGACTGATAGCAACTTTGGTAACATTTTCTCTTTTTGGGATCGCATTTTTGGTACTATGGTCTATGATGACCCTCACAAAGTACAATATGGGTTGGATGTATTGGATGGAAGCCTTGACGAAAACATCGGTTACCAGTTACAAATCCCAATTAACAAATCCATTAAAACTGACTATTAGAGAGCTCTCAGTATGAAGTATCTCCTCATTTTACAGTTCGGACTATTACCTCTTTCTGTTAACGCTCAGGAGCTGGAGAATAAAATGATAGGCCGGTGGGAAATGTTCAAGGTTATTCAAAAAGGTGAGGATGTCAGCACTAAGCATAATCCAGCAGGTAATAGGTGGTTTGAATTTAAGCAAGGTGGTACCTTCGAAAGCGGAGGAGATCCTTACGGCAAAAACACGGGCAAATTCTTTGTAAACAATCTAAGTGGCGAGTGCTACATGGATAGTGCTATTGGGCCCAACGATGACAGTATCTGGTCAATCACAATTAAAGATGATGAAATGACCTGGCAAGGAGTAGGTACGGAATGGGCGGAAGGATTCCGCATTGTTCACGTCAGATCAAAACCTTAATCAAGGGCATTTCGCTCATTTCATTCTTTTAAGCAGAACTACCCTCCCATTTCTCGAGTTTGGATCTTTTGCAGTCTTCTCCAGACGAATGAATTGTATAACATTTCGAACCCCTCAATGCCCGGAGCCTTTTTCATTAGATTTTCATAGGTAGTCAGGGCATCAAGCAACAGTCCCTTTTCTTCATAATAGGTAGCCATTATTAAATCATCCAAAAATGTCATTGGGGATATAACATCTTTAAAGAATTGCACCTCCGTCTGAACTTGCTCGGCTGTGGTACCATTGATACGGGTTAAGCCGTAGCGCCATGAATTGTTGTCTTGATTGTCGGCTGAGTAAACAACAAAGGAGAGAATTTGCCTATCAATTTGAGGCTGATTTTCTAATAACCTCTTATCTGAAAAATCCAGGGTAAACTTGGGTTGATCTACCATTTCCGATATTAACAACTCATCTTAAATATTCTTAACATTTACAATG
>JAJCYL010000007.1 GCA_029262955.1 Cytophagales bacterium
GCCCAACCCAGACCATTTTTCCAATCAGCGCCAGCTCCCTGTGCCATGGCAATTGGGATAATCCCGAATACCAGTGCGATTGTCGTCATTAGGATAGGTCGCAATCTTTCTTGAGTTGCTTCTAATAAAGCCCTTGTTACGCGATGTCCGCGGGCCTTAAGGTGGTTAGTAAAATCAACTACTAGGATTGCATTTTTTGCTACCAGACCTACCAGGACTATTATTCCCAATACAGAAAAAATGTTTAGTGATTGCATGGTCAAAGCTAGTGCAAGGAGAGCGCCAACCATGGCTACCGGGATGGAAAAAAGAACAACAAGTGGATAGATATAATTATCGTAAAGTGCAACCAATATCAGGTACACCAAAATGATGGAGAAAAGAAAAGCTGTTCCCAGGCTCCCGAAAGAATCGGCCTGCCGCTTAAGATCGCCCTCATAAGCATAGGAAATTTCACTGGGCAAATGGTAGTCGTCTATGATGGCTTGTAAATCCTGGCCAACAGATCCTGAAGGTCTGCCAATCACCTTGGCTGAAAGTTTAACCGAGCTGATCCTGTTTTTTCGCTCAAGTCTTGATGGACCGGTACTTTCCGAGATTCCAGCGAACTGGTCTAATCGAATGCTCTGGCCACTTGGATTAACGAACGTAATGGACCGCACATCCTCCACATTCCTTCGGTTAAACTCCTTCAACCTGATGTTTATGTCATATTCGTAATTACCTTCCTTATATTGGGCATCATCATCTCCTGCAAATGCAATCTGGATCGTTCTCCCCACAGTGGCCAAATCAAGACCAAGAGAGGCCATCTTATCCCTATCAATATTAATTTCAATCTCCGGATTACCTTCCTGGATACTCAATTCTATCTCGGTCGTTCCAGGAACCAACTCCAATTTGTCTTTGATGTCGTTAGCTACTTTCATCACTTCATCCCGTGTAGGGCCGGCAAATATTACCTGGACGGGAGCTTCACGAGCGGTCCCGAGAATGCTGACCGGTGAAGAAAACACCTTCACGCCAGTCAGTTTCTTTTCCAATTCAAGCTTTACCTCTTTGGCAAAAATGCTTGAAGAGACATTCCGCTTTTCAAGGGGAACCATTGTCACGCTAATTTCAGATTCATTAGGAAGACTTTGCGTACTGCCGATACCTTCACTGGTTTGTCCAACGGTAGTAAAAATACTTTCAACCAATGGTAGTTTTTGAATGATCTCCTCACCTCTTCGAGTCAAGAGATTGGTCTGCTCTACGGTAGCGTTCTTAGGAAGCTCCAATGTAATCACGAATTCACCCCGGTCTCCCTCGCTAATAAATTCTCCTCCAATGAACCCAAAAGTGATAAGGGTAAAAGAGCCGATAAATAATAGTCCCGTAATGGCAAGTGTCAAAAACTTATGGCGAAGCCCCCAAATAAGCAGGCCTTGAATCCAGCGACCAAATTGATCGATAATTTTTTCAAATATATTGTTAAACCTCTCCGGAATACCTCCTGGTTTGAAATGTTCGATTTTGGCGAATCGTGATGTTAAAATGGGAATGACGGTGAAAGCCACCAGGAGGCTTAACATAGTTGCCGTAACTACAACGACCGAGAAATTCCTTAAAATAGGTGATATCAGTCCCTCCACTATAGCTAATGGCAAAAATACCACCACAATTACCAGGGTAATAGCTGTTACGGTGAAGCCGATTTCTTTCACGCCATCAAAGGAAGCCCTGATCTTATTCTTGCCCATCTCCATGTGGCGATAAATATTCTCAATCACCACTATTGCATCATCCACCAGGATGCCTACAACAAGTGAAAGGGCCAGCAAGGTCATCAGGTTAAGCGTGAAGCCGAAGATATACATGCCGGTAAAAGAGGCCACCAATGAAAGTGGTACCGCCACCATAACAATTAGCGCATTTCTTATGCTGTGCAGAAAAAGGAACATGACCAGGGCCACCAAGGCCACTGCCAGATAAAGATCATGCATTACACCATCAGCCGCCTCAAGAGTGAAATCCGATGAATCCTGGGCTATAGCAAATTTTATGGATCTTTCCGAATAGATCTCCTCCAACGAGGCAAGCTCTTCTTTTACCAAAGCGCTCACCGCTACAGCATTGGCGTCAGTCTGTTTCTGGATCAATATTCCAATGGCATTTTGAAGGTTATTCCTGGTGACCTTCTCTACTTCTTTGGTCGCGTCAACTATTTCTGCAATATCTTTTAATCGGATGACTGAACCGGAAGACCTAGCGCTGACCACTAATTCGCTTAAATCTTTCAAATCTTTGTATTTGCCGGCCAGTCTTAGGGTTATTTGTTCTTCCCTGGACTTGACTTTCCCAGTAGGAAAATCCAGGTTGGAACGGTCAACTATAGAGACAACCTGTATCAAGGGTATGTTATAAGCCTTCAATTTGTCTGCATCAATATTTACTTTTATTTCACGCTCTTCGCCTCCAACCAACGTAACTTGCGCAACGCCCTGAACCCGGCTTAATGAGGGTACTATCCGCTGTTCGATTAAATCGAAAAATTCAGTCGCTTCCATTCGGCCCCTCGCAGCAAGTCTTATGATGGGAAGATCGTCAACCGAAAATTTGCCAAGGGAGGGTGTATTGCTATCTTCCGGTAGGTCAGAAATAATACCGTTTACTTTGCGCTGGGCGTCCTGCAATGCTAAATCTACATTGGCAGAACTGGACAGTTCAATGGTGATGATAGATATGCCTTCCATGGATACTGAACTTACTGACTCAATATTTTCCATAGAGGAAACCTCATCTTCAATTACCTCGGTTACGGATGTTTCCACCTCGCTTGGTGCTGCTCCCGGGTAGATGGTAGAGATTGTAACAATTGGCTGGGTAAACTTCGGAAGTAGCTCATATCCAAGTTTTCTATAGCTGAATAAACCCAGTATAGTTAGGATGGTAAAAATGACTACTGCCAAAGAGGGCCGTTTAATCGATATCTCCGTGATCTGCATACTATTGGTTAATTTAAAATTCCCACCTTGGCGCCATCAAACAAATTGATCTGACCCGAAGTAATTACCCTATCATTTTTCTCCAGGCCTTCAATAATCTCTGCAAATTGATCATTTGACTTACCTAAAACGATAGTCCTCTGTACGGCTATGCTGTCTTTATATAAGTAGACAAGTGCATTATCAAGGCTTCCGACAATGGCCCTTCGTGGAACGGCCAAAACATGATTCTCCTGATATCTAAACCGAGCAGTCCCATACATACCAGCCTTCAATGAATTAGCCATATCATTCTCTACCAATATTTCAACGGGAAAAGTCAGTGCTTCACCTGCCTTGGCTCCTGTCCTAGTGACCTCACCATTTAAAACTTCACCTCGAAAAACCTGGCTTGACACCGACGCATCCATTCCTGCAGTGACCCGGAGGACCTGACTTTCAGTTACATTCACCATCATTTTCAAGCGTGACACATCAACCAAATCAAAAAGTTTTTCGGCTGTCTTTAGATATTTACCAATTTCAATATGTCTCTTATCATTAATCCCCGCAAAGGGAGCCTTGATAAAAGTATCGGTGAAACGTTTAGTTGCATTCACTAATCGTGATTTACTATTCACATAGGCGATACTGATGTCGTCTAATTGGGCCTGTGTGGCGCCACCAACTTTCTGAAGATTTTCAATTCTTACTTTATCTCTCCCGATCTTTTCAAAATTCGCCTCCGCAACTTCTACTTCATCTTTGATCAATTGATCATCAATTCGGGCAAGTAGCTGACCTTTCTTAACCCATTGGCCGTCTTTTACCAGGATTTGAGTAATTCGTCCGGAGGTTTCTGATGAAAGTGTGAGTTCTCTGAAGGGTTGAAAATATCCATTGGCTGAGAAATCGCTTGAGATCAACTGGCTGTCAATTGGTTGTACTTTTACCGCTATGAAATCATTGGTTTCCTGGGCCAACTCAATAGACATCTTCATTTCTTCCTTATTACCAGAAAGTGTGAAAGCTATCGCTGCAATTATTACAGCGACAATCAAAATATTAATAATTATCTTTTTCATTAGTGATTTAAGGCTTAAATGTTTCAAGCAGCTTGCCGCTGGCTTTTAATAGTTCTATTTCTGACAGTTTCAAATTAAGTAGAGCCGAAGAATAATTTAATTCGGATTCCGTTAACGCTGTCTCTGCACTTAGAACATCGGTTAGATCTGCTCCTCCCTGATTATAAGTTTCCTGGGTGATGTTATAAACTTCTCTT
>JAJCYL010000008.1 GCA_029262955.1 Cytophagales bacterium
GTACTCTATCTGCTTTTAGTTTTTTCAAGTATAGAGGAACTAAAAGCAGATAGAGTACCAAGAAAGTACACTAAGAGGGAACTTATTGCCCAAAAAAATGCAGCCCGTGCACTTCATAAAATCAGAGTTAATAATTTGAATCGAGACAAAGACCAGGATTCATCTATTTCACTTTAAACCTTTGGACTTAGAAAAGAACATTGGATATCTTGATAAGATCATCAAGGTTTTTAATGACAATAACGTCGATTATCTTTTAGTTGGTGGGACTGCAGTTATTTTACATGGACACATGCGAGGCTCACACAACTTACCTCGGAATATCGATTATGATTATGATTTCTGGTATAAAGCTTCCCTGACAAACTTTTTAAACCTGGTAAAGGCGATAAAGGACATTCAACCAGAGGCAGCACAAGAACTAGATCAGATAGTTTTCAGACCAGAAAAAGCATATTTAAGAATTACAGAAGAGCCCTATAAGATTGAATTACTTCCTCAAATAAAAGGATTTGGCCGTAAGGAATATGATCAAGTCAAGTCCAGGTGTTTGGTTAAATTAATTAAAAACCAGACTGCTTCCATTATTTCGTATCAAGATCTTATTACCTCCAAAAAAGCTTTAGATAGGGAAATTGATCGATCCGATATTATCGAACTTAAAAAGGTCAAGAAAAGGAATAGAGATCAAGGACTATCATTTTAAATCCTGCGTTTTATTTAACTCTCCATATCTTTGTTCTCCATACCTAAACCAGTATTTTAAGTTTATTTATTGGATAATCGGGCTTAAACTTTTAATACAGATAAAGAGTAAAGAACATAGGATATGGTCATGTTTACTAAGGAACAATCACTAAAATTTGAAGGAAATAAAATACTATATCATTATACCTCAATCAAAACTGTGATTGAAAATATCTTTCCATCAAATAGACTAAGATTATCTCCAGTCATTGCGGCCTCTGATCCCATGGAACACAATTCTCCTAATCCATCTGTCTCGGCATATGGATATATGGAGGATCACGATAGGCTAAGTCAAAATATTGATGGGCTAAGAATTGCCGAGGAAGTAAACAAATATTACAAAAGTTTGCGCCAATTGTGCCTATGTTGCAATTCAGAGATTGATTTTGAGGGTCATCATACTGGAGTTTTTGAACCGATTGATCATTTCGGATTTGCAAAACCCCGCATGTGGGATCAATATGCGGATAAATATAAAGGAGTTTGCATTGCCTTATCACGGGATAAATTATATGAGCATTACTCACCCGATTTCGAAATTTTGGACATTCGATATACTAAGAATCACATGTTTAAAACCAATATTGATACATCTTCAATTGATTTAAATGAAGTCGAAAAAATTGGAGAGCATGATTATTTGGACTGGAAATGTAAATCTGAACTCAAAAAAATATGCGAAAAGCATATTGACTATCAGGACGAAAATGAGTGCAAGCTTATTACAACTTCAGAGGATGATTATGCATATATAGATATTCGTAATTGTATAAAAGGAATATTTATTACCAGTATACAGAATTATGTTTATGAGCCATTGCTGAAGAATATTGCTACAAACTACAAGGTTCCACTTTTTAAAATTTCCATAAGACGTACTGGGATGAGTGTATTGTTACTTTGTTGATAGGTTAGGAACTAATTGCATATAATTAGGTATAACTACATTTTGGCTGAAATGGACTGGATATACTTGTCAAAACCTACGTTTCTAACCTCCGAAAATGTTGCCATAGCAAATCCGAAGTTATTGAATCTGAATAATGGAGGTGTCGAAGGATGGTTTCTAAGCCTCTCAATTGCCTTAATTGACATTGCGAAAACCCGGTAATCCTCTCCCCTTATAATTGAAAGGTGAGGAGGAGAACTAGGATCATACGCGGATCCAATGAAATTATCAATTGTATTCAGATATCTGGTTCTAAACTTCATTAACCCTACCCCGATTGATTCATGAAATGTTTTCACAGCTTCTGAAACCGTGTCTACTATGATTTTGATATCTATGAACTCCTCCATTTGTCTGAGGTTGCTTTGAGACTCTCTGTTCCAAGATGATCGTCGTTTTAGTAGTGATCTTTTGTGTAGAAGTGAGGCAATTTGTGTAACACTTAGCTCACCTGGCTTATTGAAGGCAGTTCTGATAAGAGCAGATTCAACGGCATAACCGACATGTTGAATGTAATTTCTCAATTTGTAACAAAAGGGGTAGTAATCAGAATTATCATAATAATCTTTTTGCGTCTTTCTGAACGTAACAAGCAAGTTTTTCGAAGAAATTTCAGACAAGATTCTTTCGGTTGAATCTAAATACATTCTAAACACTGTCAGAAAATTGCCAAGCAGTACATTTTGCGTATCAATGAAGAGCTTTTCGCTTCTAGCGAAGTCGTCACCTTTGGAATGGAGAACTGCGTCAAAATGACTTTTAGCAATTTCTAATATCGCGGTGTTAATTGAATCATATGAATCGTAAATATGATTGATTAGTTCAATTCGCCTATAATTATATATCAGCCTTCTCTTCTCGGCAATGGTAATTTCCTGTATCAAATCACCTTTCCAATCTATGAACTTGTACATTTAGGTATAGTG
>JAJCYL010000009.1 GCA_029262955.1 Cytophagales bacterium
ATGAAGTCCACCTTTAGAATTCTTAAGGACGATAAGTTTAGAATTCTTTTGGATGATTATGTTCAACAAGTTGAAGACAACAACACAGAAGGGATTGAAAAAGGTGTGAAAACAATCACCGCAACTTGTACGACTTATCTCGAATCATTAAAGAACGAACTACAAAGTAAGCCTTGATCATCAAATGATTTTAATAATTGATAGTGGCGGAACAAAAATAGAGTGGAGAACAATAAAAGAAAACGGAACCATTCAGCAAGGTCGTACCCATGGGTTTCATCCACTGTTTCAGAATGAAAAGGACCTTCTGACTATTATTAATTCTTTAAAAGGTGAAATTGCGTTACCCCCTGATTTCATTTATTATTATGGTACAGGGTTTTTGTCTAAGGATCAAAATGAACTTGTGCATAATGCCCTGACTTCCATATTTAACCGTGCAATTGTAGAAGTTAATGGCGACCTGTTGGGGGTTGCAAGAGCTCTGTGTTCCGCAGATAAAGGGTTTGCCTGCATTTTAGGCACAGGGTCTAACTCGTGTTACTACAATGGGAAATCAATAGAAAAGAACATTCCACCACTTGGTTATATTCTTGGAGATGAAGGTAGTGGAGCATCAATGGGTAAAATGCTTTTACAAGCCTATTGTCGAGGTTCATTGAATACTGAATTGTCTGCTTCTTTTGAAAAGAGATTTGGTTTTACACGAGAAGAACTTGTGACGAAAGTCTATAGTGAAGAGAGACCTAACCATTTTCTGGCAAGTTTCACCAAGTTTATTTTACATCACCAAAACACACCAATTATTTACAATATTATTCGGAGTTCATTTAAGGAATTTGTAGAAAAAGTATTGTTACGATATGATTTTATCGAGCAATATCCAATTCATTTCTCCGGGTCAATTGCATTCTATTTTAATAGTGTTCTTAGGCAGGTACTGAATGATCATCAATTAACAGTTGGTAATATTGTAGAATCCCCTACGGCTGGGTTAGCACTATTTCATCAAAAATACATTAGAGATTAAATGGGATTGATAAAATGAATTATACCGAGTCACATTCCAATTACAACGATCTTGACAAAATGTCGATAGCTGAGATCTTGAAGGGGATAAATGATGAGGATCATCATGTTGCTCCAGCAATTCGCCAGGTAATTCCACAAATTGAGTCGCTTATTGATGCCATTGTTCCACGAATGTCAAACGGAGGTCGTTTATTCTATATTGGCGCAGGTACGAGCGGTAGGCTGGGGGTTGTTGATGCCTCTGAGTGTCCGCCTACCTATGGTGTGCCTCAGGGAATGGTCGTGGGGATAATGGCTGGTGGTGATGGTGCAATAAGAAAGGCGGTTGAATTCGCAGAGGATGACGAGAATCAGGCGTGGCTTGATTTACAGCAGCACAGTATTGGTGAGAATGATTCAATAATTGGTATTGCTGCATCAGGAAGAACACCTTATGTCATAGGTGGTGTAAAAAAAGGCAGAGGCAATGGTCTGATTACTGGTTGTATTACTTGTAATCAGGAAACTCCTTTAGCCATGGCTGCTGAATATCCAATCGAAGCTATTGTAGGCCCTGAATTTGTAACTGGTAGTACCCGGATGAAATCTGGTACTGCTCAAAAGCTGATATTGAATATGATATCCACCAGCATAATGATTAAACTAGGCCATGTAAAAGGCAATCGTATGGTGGATATGCAATTAAGTAACAATAAATTAGTGCATCGTGGCATTCTAATGATCATGGATGATTTGGGCATAAAAGAAAGCGAGGCAGCTGAATTATTAAGGATCCACGGTTCAGTGAGGACGGCGATTGATAATTTTAGAAATGCATGAAATTCAACCATATCATCGTTGGTTGAGCTTTTATGATCCTGCACATGATCAGTTGAGCCCATTCTACGGTAAGGAGTACAATTACGATTTATATACTGAGAATATATATGGCTACTATATTGATCCTGCCTGGGACTTTATGGGCTCTGAAACGCTTTATATCAAACTGCTGTTTACTGACTATTTGGAAGGCTACTCAATAATTGAGTTTATTGGGGAATGGAATGATGCGATCAATAATGACATCATGAATTTGAAAAGGAATGTGATTGAGTCATTGATTTTGAATAAAGTGGATAAGTTCATCCTAATAGGTGAACATGTTTTGAATTTTCATGGTTCTGATGATTGCTACTATGAAGAATGGTTTGATGACGTGGAGGAGGGATGGATTGCTGCGGTTAATTTCAGAGATTTTGTGATTGAAGAATGGTCAAATTATAATGTTGACTCCTATATAAATTCGGGAGGTTCTCTGAATATTGACAATTGGAGAACACTGAAGCCACCTCTGTTTTACGAAATAGTCGCTTCTCTGATTACAAAAAGGATTGAATTGCGATAATTAATCCATGTGCTCACTTAGAGACCAATAGTCTAAAATGGCCTTCAACATTTTGGTCATTTCAGCAAAATCAATCGGCTTGATCATATAACCACAAGCCCCTAGCTTCAGTGCTGCTTCTTTGTCATTTTGCTCATGAGAAGACGAGAGGATAATGGTTGGGATTTTTAGCCATAGTGGATTATCATCCCTTTTTCTTAAGAATTCGAGACCATCCATAACCGGCATATTAATATCCAATAAGATAATGGAAGGGTTCATTCCAGATTCGAGATATTCTATGGCCTCAAGGCCATTGTTCACATGATCAACTTGTCGATTCTCATCAAGATTATTAAAAGACCTTTTGACCAATAAAACTTCCAATTTATTGTCGTCGACAATTAGAATAGGTTCAGTATTACTAGGCATACCAATAATTTAAACAGTTACAAAATACTGAGGTCTGGAAATATTAAATGCTGGGTCCCAATTTGTCCTACCTGAGGAACAATGTATTAACGTACAAATTACACAATTAAATCATGATTTTGTGCAATTAGTAACCTCTAAGATGTCAAATTAAGAAAAACACCTAGGTATTTTAGATTATTATCTATACAAATGGGAGGTATTCGGAGTTGCTTAGCAAAAAAAAGGGCCATTTGGCCCTTTCATTTGATATGTAGAGGGTTACTTATTGGAAGTATATCTGTTTGTTACCTCATCCCAATTAATGACATTGAAAAAAGCGCTGACATATTCAGGACGCCTGTTCTGATAATTTAGGTAATATGCGTGTTCCCAAACGTCAAGCCCCAGAATGGGAGTACCAAAACATCAAACACCAGTCATGACCGGATTGACCAGATATGGAGAATAAAACAACTCAAACTTACCCCCAGCAAGCACAAAACAACA
>JAJCYL010000010.1 GCA_029262955.1 Cytophagales bacterium
TAAGTAGCATTACTAATATTATTAGTTAAATGTGTAAAAAAAAACAGCCGGCTTGGGGAACCGGCTGGTATTAGTGGTAGGAATGAATGTGAGTTAGTATATTCTAAGAATATACTATTGTAAATATAAACTTTTCAGTAATCAATACAAATAAACTACTACTCATCACGCAACCCTTTTACCGGATTTGATGTAGCTGCTTTAAATGTTTGAGATCCAATAGTTGATAACGCAATAAAAACAGAAATTAATCCGGCCATAAAAAAGGGTATCAGGCTCATATCAATGCGATAGGCATAGCCATTTAGCCAGTCTGACATAAACATCCACGTAATTGGTGCTGCGACTATGACGGAGACTAAGACCAGAACCAGGAACTCCTTCGACAAGACCAAGAGTATGGTTTGGAGTGATGCTCCCAGCACTTTACGAATGCTGATCTCTTTGGTCCTTTGAGCCACAGTGAATGATGCAAGTCCTAATAACCCCAGGCAAGCCAGAAAAATGGCGAGAAATGAGAAGCCGGTAAATAACTTACTCCTCTGAGCCTCGGTTTGATACAAAGTTTCAAATCGATCATCCAAAAAACGGTAGTCTATAGGAAATTTCGGGGAAAACCCGGCCCATTGTTCCTCAATGTAAGAGATTGTTTGATGCACATCCTGCGGCTTCATTTTGATTGACATGAAGCGCTTATTGCTTTCGTTTGGAATAAACATCACTACGGGGTTAATATCGCTACGAAGTGACTCAAAGTGAATATTTTTACTGACGCCAATGACCTTTCCTGCTCTTCCTCCATAGGTAAAAGATCTACCCAATGCCTCTTCATTAGTTTTCCAGCCAATAGTTTTGACGGCTTCCTCATTTAATACGTATGCAGCCGTATCGTCTGAACCATAGCTCTTCGAAAACCACCGACCTGCTGCCATTTCCATCCCATAGGTCTCCAAAAAATCATAACCTGTATCCAGCCGTTTGATTACTACCTCGGGTGCTTTCATCTCACCATCGATGTCTGCTTCTGCACCGGAACTATCTAGCAGCTGATCCGAAGGAATCCTTCTTGAACTTCCAATTGAGATGATCGATGGATGTTCCAATAATACATTCTTAAAGAGCTCGTATTTCTCCTGAATGGACTCACTCAATCTCATAGTCAACATCTGCTCCGTTTGGTATCCGAGGTTTTTGTTGGCCATATAATTGATTTGGTCAAACACAATTAAAGTAGAAGCAATCAGAACCACTGAAATTGAAAACTGTACAACCACCAAAACCTTTCTTAAGGCCGAACTCTTTGACCCTGAGCCCAGCTTACCCTTAAGTACTTTTAATGGGCTAAAGGAGGACAAAAAGAAAGCTGGATAACTACCTGCCAAAACACCAACAAAGATTCCAATACTAACAATTATGCTTAACCAACTGAGTAATTGAGAGCTATCCAGAAAAAGTTCTCTATCTGTAAATTGTCGGAAATAAGGCAATGTAACGCCAACTATAACTATTGCTATAATGATGGACACAAATACCAAAATGATTGACTCTGTAAGAAATTGACCGACCAAGCTACTTTTACCTGCCCCCAGTACTTTTCTCATTCCAACTTCCTTTGCCCGATTAGCTGACCTGGCTGTAGCCAAATTCATATAATTGATACAGGCTATGAATAGAATCAGAAGTCCGATTGAAATGAAAATGTATACATAGGTTATATCGCTGTTTAACCCCTGTTCATTATCTAAATTTGATCTCAGATGAATGTCGGTCATTTTTTGAATATGCAAAGCATTCCATTCGGTAGCATCTTCAGCAACATGTTTGGTTAGAAATTCAGGAAACCTACTATCGATTGATTTTATTGACTCTTCCTTATTTAGCAAAAAATAAGTACTGAAGTTGTTACTACCCCACGCCTTCATCATATTCTCCCTGCCACCATAAAACATTTGAACAGGTGCAAAATCACCTATCAACTCCAATTCAAAATGAGACGTTTCCGGTAATTTCTCAATAATTCCAGTCACTTTAAAATTGATCTGGTCACTGTATCTAATCACCTTATTGAGTGCCTCTGTAGTGCCAAAATATCTTTTAGCTACTTCTTCTGAAATGACCACAGACCCGGGTTCGGTTAAAGCAGTTTGGGGATCACCAGCTACAAAATTGAAACTGAAGATTTCGAAAATTTCGGCATCAGCAAAACCGAAATTTTCCTCATCGAAGATTTTGTCTTCGTATTCTACTGTTCCACCGTAAAATGCTATTCGGCAGACTTTCTGCATTTCAGGAAAGTCTGCCCTGAAATATTCTGCAAAAGGAGGCGCAATCTGAGATAGATGTAAAGAAGTGGACCCATCCTGGCTGAAGAATTCCCTTGTGACCCGGTAAATGTCATCCGCTTTGGAATGAAATCGGTCATACTTTAATTCGTCATCTACATAAATCGCAATAAATAAACAGCAGATAAAACCAATTGATAAACCTAAAATGTTAATCAAAGAATATATTCGATGCTTTCTTAAACTTCTGAAAGTGATTTTGAGGTAGTTTTTGACCATTGATATTGATTTTAAGATTAGACTCTATAAAGCCCAAATAGTTACCCAAAGACCGGATCAGAGATTAACAAGTTGCATTATCTCTGAATAATTTTCACTGCCAGATGCAAACAAAATTGCCCATACCGGTCCTTTCAGAAGTATTTTAATTTACAATTTCTTCATCCTTAGACTTTATCATTCGTATTCCTTTTTCTTCGATCATTCGATTTAACTGAGGGATACGCTCATCGAATAATTGTTTTAGGCTCTCCAATTCTATGTTGATTTGCTTGGTCAGCACTTGCTGTACTTCCTCAGCCTGATCCGTAGGGGGATAATCACCACGCTGCTGGTCCTGCATTAAAAATGCCAATCGGTTGTTCAAACGAATTCCATAATTCAATGGATCCTGGAAACTTTGATTTTTGGTCATGTGGATGTTATTCTCAATAACACCCATGTCCTTATCGAAAGTTTCGGAGAAATCTTTTAACTCCTGAAACTCTGTATTCTCACCAATCTGCTCTTTTAAGTAAGTGAGGTTTTCCTTAACGCCTCGTATTTCATTCATGGCATCATGAGCCTGGGAGACTTTGTCCCTTACTTGAATAAGGAAATCAAACTGTCGCTGCAATTCAGCTTGAGTTGTTTTTAACCTGGGATCTTTTACAATTTCAAAGGTCTGCTCAATCACCTCATCACCTACAGAAAACCTTACTTTATAAGTTCCAGGCACCGCTTTTGGGCCTCTATTAGGTGAGGAATAGAGTACCATTCCCGGGAATTCATTAAATCCAGGGTATCTCATATTCCAGACATATCGACC
>JAJCYL010000011.1 GCA_029262955.1 Cytophagales bacterium
ATCCAGTCCATTGTAGCCGCCCCATCATGAACCTCTCCAATTTTATGACTTAATCCAGTGTAATATAAAACACGCTCAGTTGTAGTTGTTTTTCCAGCATCAATGTGAGCCATGATGCCGATATTTCTTAGGTATTTTAAATCCTTAGCCATTATTGCCACTAAAATCTAAAATGTGAAAATGCTTTATTTGCGTCAGCCATTCTGTGCGTATCATCTTTTTTCTTCACAGCAGATCCTTCTCCACCAGCTCCAGCGATAATTTCACCCGCCAATCTTTGAGTCATCGTTTTTTCCCCTCTTAGCCTGGCGTACTTGATCATCCATTTAATGCCAAGTGAAACTTTCCTATCAGGACGAACCTCCAAGGGAACTTGAAAGGTTGCTCCACCTACTCTTCTACTCTTCACCTCCACTGATGGCATAATATTGCCAAGTGCTTTCTTCCAGGTTTCTAAACCATTCTCTTTAGTCTTTTCTTCAACGATCTCAATTGCATCATAAAATATTGTCGCAGCTGTACTCTTTTTTCCACCAAACATCAGGTTATTGATGAACCTGGTTACTAATTCATCTCTGAATTTAGGGTCTGGAAGGACGTATCGTTTTTTAGGCTTAGCTTTTCTCATTACTGAATATTTTCAATATTATTTTTTATCCTTTGGTCTCTTAGCACCATACTTTGATCTTCTCTGCAATCGACCGTCGACGCCGGCCGTATCCAAAGCACCCCTGATTATGTGATATCTCACACCTGGAAGGTCTTTTACCCTTCCTCCTCTTATGAGAACAATTGAGTGTTCCTGAAGATTATGTCCTTCTCCTGGGATATAAGCATTAACTTCTTTACCATTTGTCAATCTAACTCTTGCCACCTTTCTCATTGCTGAGTTAGGCTTTTTAGGAGTAGTGGTATAGACCCTGGTACAAACACCACGCCTCTGAGGACAAGAGTCCAACGCGGGTGATTTGGATTTGGAAGTCAATGTCTTTCTTCCCTTTCTAACTAACTGCTGTATAGTAGGCATTTACTAAGAATTATTGTCATCCTAAATTTAGGGATGCAAAGGTAGGAAATGAGATCTTAAAATAAAAGACCGAATGCGTTATTCCCTGATTAATTAACACTAATAAAAAAACCTACCCTGCAAATGCATGATAGGTCATTTTTATTGCAAATATTATTATTAAGCTTCCCCGACAGTTCCCCCAAAATTAATGGGGAACTTGGGAGCCTCTTCAGTTTGCTTTATCGGTCCAAAAGTTTTTTCATACTTCTGGATGTTCTCCTCCAATGCAACTAATAGTCTTCTGGCATGTTCTGGAGTAATTACAATCCTGGACTTCACTTTAGCTTTTGGCACCCCTGGCATCAATCGGATAAAATCTACAACAAACTCACTATTAGAATGGGCAATCATGGCCAAATTGGCATAGGTTCCTTCAGCAATTTCCTCTGAAAGTTCTATGTTAATCTGGTTTGATGCCCTTTGCTGTTGTTCTTTATCTTTTTCAGCCATGGTCTATTCGTTAGCTTGAAACTCAATAGTTTGTCCGTACTGCTCTTTTGCTGCAATCAGATTTTCATACTCCTCTTTCGAAGCTACTATTGAATTGCTAAATTGTCTTTGTCCAGTACCTGCAGGAATCAAGTGACCTACGATCACATTTTCCTTCAGGCCAATCAATCCATCTGATTTACCTCGTATTGAGGCCTCACTCAACACTTTAGTTGTTTCCTGGAAGGAGGCTGCCGAAATAAAGCTTTCGGTACCTAATGACGCCTGTGTGATTCCTTGAAGTGTCGGTCTCGAAACAGCGGGTTGTGCATTTCTCACTTGCGCAAGCTTCATGTCTTTTCTCTTTAGACTTGAATTCTCATCTCTAAGCTGTCTTGAGGTAATAATCATGCCAGGTTTAAGGCCTTCACTATCACCAGATTCAATCACCACTTTCTTATCAAGAATCAAATCATTCTCTTCTCTGAAAACCCATCGATCAACCTGCTGATTTGGTAAGAAATTAGTATCCCCTGCATCAAGTATCATTACTTTTTGCATCATTTGACGAACAATGATCTCGATGTGCTTATCATTAATTTTCACACCCTGTAAACGATAAACTTCCTGAATCTCATTTACAAGATACTCCTGAACCGCTGTTGGACCACTAATAGCCAAAATATCAGCAGGAGTAATAGCACCATCAGACAATGGAATACCAGCTCTAACGTAGTCATTATCTTGTACCAAAATATGCTTAGAAAGTGATACTAAGTATCTCTTCTTGACACCGTCTTTAGACTCAATAAATATCTCCCGGTTACCCCTCTTGATTCCTCCATAGGTCACTACTCCATCAATCTCACTTACTACTGCAGGATTTGATGGGTTCCTCGCCTCAAATAATTCCTGTACCCGTGGCAAACCACCAGTAATATCTCTTGACTTACTCAAGGTTCTTGGAATCTTAGCCAAAATTTGCCCAGGCTTAATCTTATCGCCTTTTGACACTGCCAAGTGAGCACCAACTGGAATATTATATGCCTTGACATCATTTTTATACTCAACAATAATTGCTGGGTTCTTAGTCTTGTCTTTGGTATCAATAATCACTTTTTCTCGGTGACCAGTTTGCTCATCAGACTCTTCCTTATAGGTAATTCCTTCTTCGATTGACTCGAACTCAATCTTACCGTCAAATTCAGATAGAATTACTGCATTGTAAGGATCCCAATTACAAAACTCCTGACCTTTCTCTACCTTCTGCCCATCTTTCACCTTAAGGAATGCTCCATAAGGAACGTGGTTGTTGATCAAAACCTTACCGTCTTTATCTACAACTCTAATCTCACCCGATCGACCCATGATCACATCCACCTTTTCTCCTTCTGAATTGGTAGTCTTTATTGATGTCACACGATCAAATTCAACAATACCATCAAATTTGGCCTTTAGATTAGCTTCGACTGCAATGTTCGAAGCGGTACCACCCACGTGGAATGTTCTAAGTGTTAACTGCGTACCTGGTTCACCAATCGACTGAGCTGCAATCACTCCTACTGATTCTCCTTGATGAGCCATTTTGCCAGTGGCAAGGTTCCTACCATAACACTTGGTACAAACTCCTCGACGAGTTTCACATGTAAGAGCAGATCTTATTTCAACATCTTCAATACTAGTCTGGTCGATGAAGTCTGCAATTTCTTCTGTAAACTGTTCTCCAGAACCTATTATCAGATCGCCAGATAATGGATCATATATATCATGAACTGAGGTTCTTCCCAGAATTCTTTCCGATAAAGGCTCAACGATATCTTCATTGTCTTTGAGCGCACTTGTAGCAATTCCTCTTAAGGTTCCACAATCGACCTCAATTACGACTACATCCTGTGATACGTCAACTAACCTTCTGGTTAAGTAACCTGCATCAGCAGTTTTAAGAGCCGTATCTGCGAGACCCTTCCTTGCACCGTGAGTAGAAATAAAGTACTCAATGACGTCTAGCCCTTCCTTAAAGTTCGACAGGATAGGGTTTTCTATAATCTCACCAACAGACCCCTGAATATTTTTCTGAGGCTTAGCCATCAGACCTCTCATACCACCCAATTGTCTAATCTGCTCTCTTGAACCTCTCGCTCCGGAGTGCATCATCATATAGATCGGATTAAATCCATCCTGATCCTCACTTAATTGATGCATCAACGTATTGGTGATTTGAGAATTAATTCTTGTCCAGATATCAATTACCTGATTATACCTCTCATTGTCAGTAATCAGACCCATCAAATAGTTGTTCCAAACAACATCTACCTCATCTTTTGCTTGCTGAACGAGCTTCACTTTTTCTTCCGGAATACCGATATCACCAAGTCCAATGGATAACCCGCCCATATAGGCCATTTTGAATCCAAGTTGCTTTATGTTATCAAGGAACTCAGCCGTCTTAGCCATGCCCGATATCTTAAATACCTGGGCTATTATTTTCTGTAATTTCTTCTTGGTAAGCAACTCATCCAGATATCCCACTTCTTTCGGAACATGCTGATTGAAAATCACTCGTCCGGCGACAGTCTTAACTGTTCGTGTAACAAGCTCATCATTTTCTCTAACCTGAACCCTCATCCTGATATAATCATGCTGAGAAATCACTCCCTCGTTAATGGCTATGATTACTTCGTCAGGACCATAGAATATTTTCAGGCCGTCACCTTCTTCTTCTCCCTTTTTCTCTTTCTTAGTTGGAGCAGCTGCCTCTCTACCTTTTGTTAAATAGTAAAGTCCCAATACCATGTCCTGTGATGGTACAGTAATAGGATTACCATTGGCAGGATTTAGAATATTATGTGAAGCTAACATCAATAAAGACGCCTCGATCACCGCTTCATGTCCTAAAGGAACGTGAACCGCCATCTGGTCACCATCAAAGTCCGCATTGAA
>JAJCYL010000012.1 GCA_029262955.1 Cytophagales bacterium
AGGGGTTGTGCTCAAGTTGACATATTGGTTTAACTTGTAATTGTACACCAAAATTCATCACATCTTTTTTAATATCAACCAAAGCCCAAAACGATGATGTCATTTGATAAGTCTATCTGGTTCTTTTTGCTACTCATTGGCCAAGTAAGTTTTGCCCAGGAAGTTCCCCTCAATCAGGAGAGCCTGGTCAAACAGCTCAACCAGGAATTATCAGGAGAATCCGCCAAAAGGAATCTGGAATACATCTCCCGGCTACATCGCATGAGAGGTTCTGAGGATTTTAATGAGGCCATAGATTTTATATCAGGAAAGCTCGAAGAAAATGATCTTGAAAAGATTGAACTAATTAAGATCCCCACTGATGGCAAAACAATGTACGGGACTCAAAAAGCCCGACTGGCCTGGGATGTAGAATTCGCAGAGTTATGGGAACTGGAAAAACAGGGCCAACAATGGGTGCCCGCTGTGAAAGTGGGTGATTGGGAATCTGTTCCCTTAGTGCTTGCACAGGACAGCCGCAGTGGAGAGGCAAAAGCCGAATTGGTTGATATCGGTAAGGGTACTTCACCTGAAGATTATGTGAACAAAGATGTCAAGGGAAAGTTGGTCTTGACCTCTTCACAACCTGGAGCAGTGGTACCATTGGCTATACAACAAAATGGCGCTGTTGGCATTATCAGCTATGCTCAAAATCAGGTCACTGCCTGGTGGAAAGAGAATGAGAATCTGATTCGGTGGGGTCACCTTGACGATTTTTCAGAGATAGAAACCTTTGCCTTCATGGTGTCACTCAAACAAGCCAGAGCTTACCAGCAGCGTTTGAAATCGGGCGAAACTATCATGATGCATGCCAAAGTGAAGGCTGACCTGCATCCGGGGAATTATAATATTCTCACCGCGGTGATTGAAGGTTCAGACTCTCAGTTGAAAAATGAGGAGATCGTCTTTACCTGTCACCTGGACCATCCCCGACCTGGAGCAAACGACAATGCCAGCGGTTGTGTGGCCATATTGGAGATAGCCCGAACCCTTAAAAAACTGATCGCCGAAAGTAAGATCGATCGTCCGAAGCGAACCATAAGATTTGTCTGGTCACCAGAAATTGAAGGAACCACCGCCCTGCTCAACTACAGACCGGATTTAGCGCAAAAAGCCAAATTCAATATCCACATGGATATGGTAGGAGGAGGTCCTGAAACGAAGGCCATATTTCATGTTTCCCGATCACCCCACAGTGTGCCCAACTTCATCGATGATGTGGGAGAAGCGTTTGGGGAATTCGTTAATGTCAAATCTTACAAATATGCCAGTGGGGAGGCAGTTGATTACCCTATAGTTTCCAATGAAGGTGGAAAAGAAGCGCTTCATGCCGTTCTTGGGGAATTCCATATGGGTAGTGATTTCCAGGTCTTCTCTGAAGGTTCTTTTAGGATCCCATCCATCTATCTCCACGATTGGCCAGACCGGTACATTCATACCAACTACGATGTCCCAGGCAATATTGACCCAACCAAGTTGAAAAGATCGGGATTTATCGGAGCTGGAAGTGCTTATTTTCTGGCAAATCTTGGCAGCCAGGAGGTGCCAACTCTACTCGACCTTCTTAGGCGAAAAGTGTTGAAAAGAGCCTCCGCAATGTTAGAATATTGCCTGGCATTATCGCCAGAGGAACAGGAGAATACCAAATACTATTTCTGGGCATACGAGAAGGGAGTTCTCGAATCCATCAAACCTTATGCTGAACTCTCCAAAAACGATCGGGATAATTACACCACCTTTTTGACCAATCTACAATCAACGGTTGGGGAGGGACAACCTCGAAAACTATCCAATAGTAAAGCCTCAAAAGTTTATGTCAGAAATGCAGCGATCAAAGGTCCTATGTCAGTCTTTGGCTACAATTATTTCTTCGATCACTACGATGGGGAGAGGCCAGAGATATACAGTTATAAAGGTGTTAAAGGTTCAGGGTCGGAATATGCTTATGAAACTTTAAACCTGGTTAACGGCAAAAGAACCAATCTGGAGATTAGAAATACTCTATCTGCAGAGTTCGGTCCTATTCCCTTGCAAATGGTAATTGATTACCTTGAAGCATTGAAAAGTGCCGGTGTCATCAACTAACCCAATCATCATGAAAAAGATCCTACCTGGCTTATTCTTCCTTGCCTTATGCTCAGCTTGTACCAATAGCAGCCAAAATTCCAAAGAAACAGAGAGTACAGGCGCTATCTTTCAATCACAGACACCTACAGCATTTGAAGTAGACCCTTTCTGGCCCAAACAACTGCCTAACAATTGGATTCTGGGTGAAGCGGGAGGAATTGCCACAGATGCAAATGACCACATTTGGATTGTACAGCGACCAGGGTCTTTAGATGAACGAGAAACCCGTGCTGCAAATAATCCCCCAGAATCTGAATGTTGTATTCCTGCCCCATCGGTCATAGAGTTTGATCAAGAAGGTAATGTCTTACAAGCTTGGGGAAACCCGGACACCACTCAAACATGGATAACCAGTGAACATGGCATCTTCGTCGATCTTGACGGTACCGTTTGGATTGGTGGAAGCGGCCAGGATCATGTGGTATTGAAATTTACTAATGATGGTAAACCGCTTTTACAACTTGGAGAATACGGCCAAAACAAGGGCAGTAATGACACTTCACTTTTGGGTGGACCAGCAGACATTGCAGTAGACCATGAGGCCAATGAGGTCTATATCGCGGATGGTTATACCAACAGACGAGTAATAGTATATGATGCCACAACCGGCGAATACAAACGACATTGGGGAGCTTATGGTGAAGCTCCTCACGACAATGAATTGCCTGCTTATAATCCTAATGATCAGCCAATTAAATCATTTCGAAACCCTGTCCATTCAGTCAGAATATCAATTGACAACCTGGTTTATGCCGCCGATAGAGTTGGGAATCGAATTCAGGTATTTAATAAAGATGGCTCCTATGTGTCCGAGGGCTTTGTAGCTACGCAAACACTTGGCATTGGAGCAGCCTGGGATATTGAATTCTCTCCTGACTCAAAGCAAACATACATGTACATCGCGGATGGCATGAATATGAAGGTTTGGATACTGGAGCGCTCCACTATGAGGACTATTGGTTCGTTTGGCCATGGTGGTAGAAATGCAGGTCAGTTTGGTTGGATCCATAATCTGGCCATGGATTCGAAAGGGAATTTGTATACCTCAGAGGTGAGGCCAGGGAAGAGAATTCAGAAGTTCAGGCCAGTTCCGAACTGACTCATTTAGTTTATAATTTTTAATTTTTAGTTTTTTTTGAAATTAAAGACTATCGAAAGTCTCCTCCTGGGAGGAGAATCAAGAGGTGGGTTAATAGTAATATCCAACCCACCCCTAACCCCTCCAAGGAGGGG
>JAJCYL010000013.1 GCA_029262955.1 Cytophagales bacterium
CACATAGACTTCTGGTAAATACATCTACCCATTCTATTACGGTAAAGGTTACAAAAAAAAGACCGTCATGATCAGTGAAATTTTAAGCATACAACTATAAAATATAACTGATCATTATAAAGCCAAGTCAAAGACACTCAAGTAATTTAAAGCTTTTAAGTCATCCTTCGGAAGACTTAAAAAAACGAACTTAAAAGAACGAATGATTCCTTGTTGTTTTAAGTGTTCTGAAAGAGCACTTAAAAATTTTCAATAATCGAGTGTCTGTGACACGGCCACTTATTCTATCATACTCAATTCCAGCAAACCGCTGATACCTGCATAGTCTCTGGCGCTGGAATATTGATATGCTTGAGCTTCATCTACTAAACCTGACACTACTGGATTATCATGAATATAGTTCAATTTTTGATCAATGAACTTATTGGTCTCCAGGTGTTCAGCGTGATTATCCTGAATCCAGAATTGATATCTGGTATTATTGGGATTTCGTTTTCCAGCAGACCTGAATAACCATAACATCCAGTTTCGTCTACTTTCCTTACTATTATCCTCAATCCACTTTATGATTTGCGAAGAAGTATACTTCTTAAAATCCCTTATTATTTCAGACAATGTACTTGCACCTTGTTTTCTGGAAATTATCAGATGCATATGATTAGACATAATGACCCAGGCATGTATTCTCAAACCCTTTTCGCTTTGGCAAAACCTCAAACTGTCTAATACTATATTAACACATTGACTTCTGGTAAAGACATCTACCCATTCTATGACGGTAAAGGTTACAAAATAAAGACCGTCAGGATCAGTGAATTTGTAAGCAGACATCTATCAAATATAACTGATCATTACTAAGCCGTGTCTAAGACACTCAAGTAATTATAGCTTTTAATCATCCTTCGGAAGACTTAAAGAACAAGATGAATGAAATATGAAACATTAAAACCCAATAGGGTCACTCCTTCAAAGATGAAATGCTCTGATTTTTCTTCAACCAGTGGTCTTCCTCCAAAAAAGCATAGGCAGTAGGATCATAAGTACCCACTATATCTACATTCGCTTTTTCTGGCACATTCTTGTCCAATAGCCAAAAAACACCATTGACCATCATCCTACGAGTTCCTTCAGATAATAAGTCTGTGGAGGAACCAATGGTCGTAGCAAATGCCTTCCCCGGCTTACCATCGGGGATTTGATAACTCTTTGTCCAGACAATCGGCATCATCGGCTCATTTAAGGCTACTTCAATTTCATTGCCCTGATCGTCTTTGTCTATTTTTGTAGTGGCCACTTCGGTATCAGTGGACTTCATACCGTAAAGGGGATCCTTTTCATTGTATTCCCCTGCCCTATTGACCACCTGACCTAAAACAACGGCCTGAGCATCACCTGGCAGGGGTAAACGAACGCCATAAACGTCAGTTGGACCCCAAATATCTCCCTCAGAAATGCCTTTTAGAATTGGGTGATTTTGCTGGTCAGGAGCGGCAACTCCACGAGTACTTTGATGCTTATGATGTCCATGATGGACGATCCATTTTTCTCCTAAAACCAACCTACCGAAACCGCCCTTCCACTCATCATCACCCTCATAATAGTTGCCATAATGCAGCCATTTAGATTCGAAATCAATGTCAGAAAAATTGAAGGCATGGGTTGCTGTTCTTATGCCCAATACTGGCTTGCCCGACTTCAGATAGTTGTCAATACGCTGCATTTGCTCGTCAGGCAGCGCACGGAAACGTGTAAACATTATCATCAAATCTGCTGATTCAAGTTTTTCCAAACCAGGGATGTTGTTGAGATAATTGGCATTGATTATTCCTGGTTTTTCAGGATCCTGGGCAAACAATACAGTACAGTTAAATCCGTGGCGAGTTGAAAGGATTTTCGCTAATTGTGGTAACGCTTCCTCCGATCGATATTCCTCATCTCCTGAAATTAAAATGATATTGGGCATATCCGGATTTCCTTTCAAAGTCAACCATTGAATTGGTTCCAAAATGGACTCATTCGTTTCAGTTTTGGACTTATTACCATTACAGCTTATAAGAATTGCCAATAAAAGCAAATAGTACATCTTCATATTTAAGTGTTTTGGAGGATTGGTTTTAATTCATTTTCAATATAAACACCATCTTTAGCAGTAACTCCATCCGGATCAGTGATCGCCTCAACACATTCATCTTCCATTATGATCCAGCCTTCGTAATTTGTATCTACCAAATATTGCGTAATGTCCTTTAATGCAAGAGCACCTTCGCCTGTTTGCGCCCATTCACCATTTATATGCATATCCTTGTAATGAACAAGGTTTATATATTCTCGATATTCTTTTACAATTGACATCGGTTCCATACCCCCTTTGGCAATATGCCCCACATCAGGAGTATAACCGATTAATTTCGAATCTAACCCATCCAAAAGAATCTCATAGTCTTCTTCAGTACGATAGACGGACCCCTCTGGTGAATTGGGATGATAGGAACATTCAATTCCTCGGTCATGTGCTCTCTGAGATATGGCATTAACACAAGATAAAAGGTTCTGCTGTCGTTCTATCAAATCACTTCTATCTGTCCCCGGCATTTGTACCAATAGGTAAATAGTCTCAGGAAAATGAGCCAAAAAATTCATCCATTGCTCAGCCCTTTCCTTCTCCTCAGCTGTTTCTTTGGAGTTCCGCCAATCTTCCACGTGACATAAAACAGCTAATTCAAGATTATACTTCTGAAGTGTATCCTTCATCTTCATAGGGTCAGCAAAATCCCCAAAGAAACTGGTCTCAGGTTCTATCCCATAAAAACCGGCGGCAGAAGTTACCTTCATAATATGATCTAACTTTCCTTTGTAGGATTCACCCGGCATTTGCCAGGTATAGGTTTCACAAGCAAGTTTTATATGCCCCATAAACTAGTGAGCGGTTAGGAATTCAGTAGTAACGCTATTAAACCGACGCAGGTCTTCCCAGTGGTGGACATGACCACCGTCGGGAAATGACACATAAGTTGAATTTTTTATACCCTTATGCAACATTCTTGAGAATTCTGGTGGAGTAAAAATATCCTGGTCACCAACCGTAATTAAAGTGGGCACCGCTATCTGCGCCAATCTCGAAACAGTATCATGATGGGTACAGGCATCCAGCTGACCCTCAAAGCCCGCTCTTGTTTGTGGGCTATCATTATTAGCTGCTCCCTCCTGACCTTCAATAAGACTTGTCATTCCACTCTCATAGAATGGTGGTGCAAATATCCAGAGCTGTAAAAGTTCCATGAAATCCTCGGGCCGACTGGTCAATCTCAGTTTTTTGAGATTGTTATAAACCGTTTTAGCATAGTTATTAAACTTTGGCCAGGTACTAATGAGGACCAAACTCCTTACACGTTCCGGGTAGTTCAAAGCTAATTCCTGTGAAATTGCCCCGCCCATAGAGATACCAGCTACTCTTGCCTGATTCACACCAGCATCATCCATTACGGCAATAGTATCCGCAGCCATCATTTGTGTGGTGTACGGTCCTACCGGCTGGTCAGACTTACCAACACCTCGATTATCAATAACAATGCATTTGAAGTGTTTTTCATACTCCACAACATGCTTTTCCCATAGGCTACCGTTTGCTCCAAAACCCATAATGAGCACCAATGGCTCACCTTCTCCTCTCACCTGATAAAATATTTTTGTTCCATCAGACTCTGCGTATTTCATAGCTGACTGATTACATTTTCAACATAAGGTATTGCTTTCCTCGCATCTACTTCTGTAGTTGGGCAAAAACAAAAATCAAAACACCACCATTCTAAAGGTTCAACCTCATCACGCATAGCAGCAATGACTTCTTTAAAGTCAATGTTCCCTTCTCCAAATGGCGTATGTGTACTGGTCTCCTCATCATGTAAGGAGCCGTCACTATCGATTAGATGAAAATGACCTATATGCCCCTCTAAGTTTTTCGCCAACTCAACTATACCCCCATTTAATACTTCATGCTCTCCAGACTGTCTTGCTCCTACTACCGCACACATATTAGCGTGACTGGTATCGAAGAGCGCTTTGAAGTTCTCGTGATTTACGGCCTCAATGATCTCCCTAATTTCTCTTGGTTTATTCAACCAAAACCCTGGTTCAAATTCCCATACCAATAAAACTCCGGCATTTTCACATACTGTTGCCGCTTGATTCCAGGTGTGAGCCAACTGTTTAAATCTTCGATCATACTCTTCTGGATTCAATTCACCTGGTGGGCTAATTGTATCAACACGAAGGACATTAATGTCCATATTATTACAAAATGACAACGATTTTTCAATGGCCTTTAAGTGGTCTAATATCGGAACTGTTGCTGGTGGAACATCCCGAAAATCAGGAGCATAACCCGATATCCCCAAATCGTAACCCTCAATCTCCTTTTTTAACTCCAGGCACTTCTGTTTGGTATTATAAACATCTGGATGAGGGTGCGGATGAAATCCGTTAATCTCAATGCCGTCATAACCAGCTTGTGCCGAATATTTTAGAAATTGGTCAAATGACCAGGGATTATTTTCAAAAGGGCCGAATGAAAAAGCCCAACTACCAATAGAAAACTTAGGTCTCCTCATACTGATTTATCGTCCCATTTATTTCTAATAAACTGGAAGCCTTCCTCATAGATCTCTTTGGAAGGTGAATAATCCCGCCATACATTAATGGCATTGGCAAAATCCGGAATTATGGTACAAAAAGCTTCTATAGTTATCCAGCCCTCATAATTAACCGCCTTTAAGGCATCAAAAACCTCATTCCAATTGATTTGTCCCTTACCTGGAGTCCCACGATCATTCTCACTAATATGAACGTGTTTCAAATGTGGGCTTATACAATGGATAGCTTGCTGCTGACTTTTCTCCTCAATATTCGCATGATGGGTATCATAAATGGCACCCACATTGGGG
>JAJCYL010000014.1 GCA_029262955.1 Cytophagales bacterium
GCTTACTGATGGATTGAAACAGGTCCAATTTAAAAACGCCTGAAATTACCCGTGAATCAACATATTCTGTGATTGACAGTCCTGGTTTGTAAACCAGATCATTGATTCCGACCTTATATTTATAAGCAGCTTGCCTAAGAAATTTGAAGAGTCCCTGGCCTGCACCTTTCTCAAGTGATTCAAACAATACTGCTAATCGAGTAGTATCTGCGGGAATGTCGAGGCTGTCATCTTTCCCAAAAAAGACCCTGTAAGAAGGATCAAGACGATTCAGCTTGTAATAATCCGACGTTGATTTACCAAAACGATTGAAAAATTTTTCAAATACATCAGGCATCCAATACCAACTAGGACCCATGTCAAAAGTAAACCCATCAATAATCAATTTTCTTGCCCGCCCACCGGGTTGATCATTCTTTTCAATTATGGTGACATCATATCCCTCGTCCGCCAGTGAAATAGAGGCAGTAAGTCCTGCAAAACCTGATCCTATGACTATAACTTTTGTCATATATATAAGTCAATTGGCATTTGCATATACTGTCAATTGACTTTTTAGATCTTTCCTTGCGATGTGAATTCTGTTTTTTACGGTCCCTATTGGAATGTCTAGTTCTTCTGCAATTTCATGATATTTAAATCCTCTGAAATACATGAGGAAGGGTGTCTTATACATATCTGAAAGATTCTCTATAGCATCCTGAATGTCTTCACTAGTGAAATTGGAATAGGCGAGATTCGATATTACACTATCACTTGAGTTGATAAAATGCAAATTATCAGAGGTATCTATGAAAGTACTTCTCCTCACCATTCTCTGATAATTGGTGATAAAAGTATTCTTCATAATAGTGTATAACCAGGCCTTCAGATTTGTACCCTCTGAGAACTTTTCTCTATTTTTTATCGCTTTGAAAATTGTGTCCTGTAAAAGGTCTTTTGCCTCTTCAATGTCATGGGTGAGTTGGAGTGCATAAGGTTTCAATCCCCCTGACATTTCATCGATAGTATGGTTGAATTCAATAGCAGTCATAATTTATTGTTTAATTTAATTAGTGTAATATTAAACATTATTTGTTTAATATAAAATTATATTCATTAAACAAATTGATTTTATGCAATTTGCCTCTATTCCTGCTAAAAAATGAATTAAAGAAGTTGTACTAAATCCTCAAATGACTTGAGAATACGTGCATTTGCGGGTATCCTAATCTGACCATTGGTCACCTGAAACCCACTTAACAAAAGAGTTGAATCAGCAACCGATTCTGACAATTGTTGCATAATATTAGCAGATCCTTCGATCCAGGACGATGATGTCAGAATTGTCAATACGTACTTAGGTCTATGTTTGATACAAACTTCATTCACATCTCCTAAGGGGACTGACTGACCAAGATAAATTGACTGACAACCTCTCGATCTAATCATGTAATCCGCAAATAGTAGGCTCAGTTCATGCAACTCTCCTTCCGGAAGAAACAGTAGAAACTTATCTGATTTAGAATCAATTATTGCCGATTGTGAGTCCGTCGCAGCAATTATCTTTTTTCTAATCAGGTTTGAAATAAAATGCTCTTGTGCCGGGACTATTGATCCAGTTATCCATAAAATGCCAATCCGATGTAAGAATGGATATATTATCTGAATCATGGTTTCTTCAAAACCTCGATCTGCAACATTTCGATTTATTACTTGCTCAAACTTCACCTCATCCATGTCAATCATGGCAATGGTCAGCTCTGCTATGTACTCATTGTCACCGAAGGTATCTGCCAAAATTGCCACCTCACTACTTATTTGATCGAGAGGCATTTCCGCAATCTTTGAGATTTTGAATCCATTGCCTTTCAACAATGCTACGTTTAAGATAAGTCTAAGGTCCGTATCTGAATAAAACCGGATGTTGGTATCGGTCCTTTCAGGTTCTAATAGTTTATAACGCTGCTCCCAAATGCGAATGGTATGGGCTTTTATGCCAGATAAGTGTTCTAAATCTTTAATTGAATATGTACTCATGAGTTTACTGATCCGCCAATAAAACCCCTACGAGTCCGAAATTGTTTCTATTTATCATAGCTCGATAAGATCATATGAAATAGATAATTGCCAAGTCTGATTTCGAAGCTGATTCAATCCTGTCGCTCCCCCTCCATCTGTCAGGCCTAAATTATTAAGGGCCGATAAACCCTGTATAAACCTCAATCCCAATTGAACCCTGTTTTCAATATAATACTTAGCACCTCCAACCAAACCGGCATCTATGGCGGAATTAAGTCGATCCTCACCCACATTAAAACCTATTTCAGTACCAAAAACAACCGACCAATCATTTATCTGAATGCCTATTAGTGTTGGTATTGTTAAGTAATCCAGCCTAAAATTGAACCTATTGCCAAGGAAATCTCTCAACCTTGAACCTTTACGTGAATAGACAACCTCCCCAAGTAAAAAAACTTTCTCTGAGGTAGGCACCTTTATGAATCCCCCAATGTGATAAGAAATTTTTGGATTGAATAAATCATTGTCAGCACTAAATGGCAAACTCAATTCCTTTATGTCAGAGATATTCGTTCCTATCCGTGGTCCAATTGAAATTTGCCCAAACGATGATGAACATAAAATCATGAGCCACAAGACATGAAAAACTAAATGATTCACTTTCAGGTATGAATAAATTTGTCTTTAAAAGAATCTATTTTGGTGGATAGTTCTGACATTTTTTGAAGCAGAACCTTTCCATCGCTATCCTGGACAAAAAACTTAAGGTTTGTCTCTTTCAATAACTTATTGTTCACCATGACTTGAAGTTGAGCCATTAACGGGTCGTAATAACTATTGATATTTAACACCCCAATTGGTTTACTTACTAATGCGAGTTGAACCCATGTCAATATCTCGCATAATTCTTCAAGGGTACCATATCCGCCAGGCAAGGCAATAAATCCGTCCGCGAGCTGAGACATTTTCAATTTTCGCTGGTGCATTGATTCCACTTTTATTAGTTCCGATAGGCCATTATGAGCAATTTCTTTCCCGGCAAGGAAATTTGGAATAATACCAATCACTCTTCCCCCATTAGCTAAGCAAGAATCTGCAATGGCACCCATTAGGCCAACTTTGCCCCCTCCGTAAATCAATGTTATTCCTCTTCTGGCGAATTCTGCACCCAACCAA
This sequence comes from Cytophagales bacterium, assembly GCA_029262955.1. Lineage (GTDB taxonomy): Bacteria > Bacteroidota > Bacteroidia > Cytophagales > Cyclobacteriaceae > JAJCYL01. The sequence continues at coordinate 3,178 of JAJCYL010000014.1, forward strand.
CTGGCAGTCTTTTCAAATTCCGGGTCACTACCCATACTTGACCCACAGAATACACATATTGATTGCATCATCTAAATGTACATTGTAAGGCCAACAAAGCACAAAAATGCAGCACTTAATTCAGCGTTTTCTGATCATTCAACCTCCAGTCATAGTCCATGAAGGCCATATCAGCGTCTCGCTCAATTTGAACTTTCGAATACTGATTGATAAATTCTGTTAAAGAAGTTTGCTTCTTAAAATCTCCGCCAAACCAACTGAAAATTTTCGACACCTCAGGATTATTAGCATCAATCTTATTTTTTCTTGGATCATTAAGAAAATCAATTGCTGCAGCCTTCAATTGTTCATCAATTTTATCGGCCGTATAAGCTTCTCTAGTTAAACGGGGACATGAATAGGAAGCACATACGATTGCAAAATGAATCCGGGGCTCATCGAATTCCTCTCTCAAGATATCGTGTTCAATATTGTTTAGATCGTAAGTTCGATCCCCAATTTCGATAAAACTTATGTCCCAGGGAGTATTGACAAATGGAATTTGAATCCAACTGCCGATATCCTTGATGGTCTCCACTGGATAGTTTTCAATTATTAATTGCAGCGTAAATGCATTGTAAGCATTTATCCAATATGCCAATTGTTCATTCTTTGACCATGAATCATTGGGGTGATTTTTCTTCAGAATGTTCAGATAAGAATCAAGCTTAAGCCTATTACTCTTTAACGCAGCATAATTTACCCACCCTTTTTCATCTACATGCTCTTGCAACACCTCGGCAAATAACTTGTGGCTTACTTTCACTTGACCAGTGGCTTGTAGCGATAATGCAATTAAAATAGAACAGCTTAAATTTTTCATACTATAAAAATGACTTCAAAGGGAGAAACTCAATTAGTCAGTGTAAGGTTCAAATCATTGATCAAATTCCGCCGTTAAGACCACTTAACTAATGAAACTACCCAAATAAAATATTCACCCTATATTATATCCATCGAATCAGGTTTTAAAATTTTATTGTAGACCAACCTGTTTATTATTCGCTATTTTTAACAAAACCACGCTGTCCCATTGAACGAAATTTATCAGAGTATTGAGTTCTATCTATTAGTATCAGGCTTCCTGATTATTGCAGTTGCTTCGGACAGGATTGCTGCAATTTTTCAAAAAATTAAACTACCATTAATAACCGGACTTTTAGTCAGTGGAATAATTACCGGGCCATTCGTATTAAACCTGATACCAGAGGAGTCAAAGATTCAGCTGAATTTTATTAATGAACTATCCCTAGCGTTTATTGCCTTCGCCGCGGGTTCTGAACTTTACCTTCGCGAGCTCAGAGGCAGGCTCAATAGTATTAAATGGAATGCATTTTGGCAGCTTGTGGCAACTTTCGGTTTGGGAGGTATTGCAGTCTTTGCCCTGTCCGATTTTATCCCCTTCATGTCTCAAATGAATTTTGCAACCAAACTTTCTGCCTCACTTTTGATTGCTGCAATTTTTGGGGCTCGTTCTCCAGCCTCTGCAATTGCAATAATTAAAGAGCTACGAGCTAAGGGCCCATTTACTCAAACTATACTTGGTGTTACGGTACTCAAGGATTTTATTGTGATCGTCGTTTTTACAATTTGCCTGTCATTTGCGCAAAGCCTGATTACCGGAAACGATATCAATTTCATAAGTATCCTCATAATACTTCTTGAATTGATCTTTTCTATGATTCTTGGCCTTTTATTGGGCAAGTTATTAGCCCTTATTTTATCATTGGCGATTCAGGCAATTGGTAAAACTATACTCCTACTATTAAGTGGGTATAGTGCCTACATCTTCTCTGATGTGATAAGAAGTTTCGGTGTAGATAGTACAGGCCATGAGATAATCCTCGAACCACTTCTTATTTGCATCGTGGGAAGTTTTTATCTGACCAACTACACTCGTTTTCGTGCTGACTTCCTCAAGTTCATACATGATACTGGAAACTATATATATGTCGCCTTTTTTACCCTCACTGGGGCAACAATGTCAGTTGATATACTATTTCAAGTCTGGCCAGCTGCCTTGCTTCTATTTGGCATTCGACTAATTGCCATGATATTAGGTTCGTACGCCGGGGGTTTGGCTGCAAAGGAACCACCTCTTTTGATGCACCTGGGATGGATGCCTTACTTAACCCAAGCCGGAGTGGCCCTGGGGCTATCCACAGCAGTCGCCAACGAGTTCCCTGGCTGGGGTAATGAATTTGCCACCCTGGTTATCGCAATAATAGTTTTCAATCAGTTTGTTGGTCCTCCACTGTTCAAATGGGCATTACATAAAGCCGGCGAAGACCACAGTAAAGCAACCCCTCATTTTGAGGGTATTAGAGACGCCATAATAGTCGGCTATGAGAATCAGTCACTTACATTGGGCAGGCAGTTACTTGAAAAAGGGTGGCAGGTTCAAATTGCTACGCTTAGAAAAAAGGATTCCTTTCAGGAACCCGATGATCTACCCATCAAATACATCAATGAAATTTCACTTGAACAATTAAGTGAAATAAGTGCGGATAAAACGGAAGCCATTATTTGTATGCTTTCCGATGACGAAAACTATGCAGTTTGCGAAATAGCTTATGAGCATTTTGGTACCAAAGATCTAATCGTAAGATTAAACGATCGAACAAACTATGATCGATTTCTTGCACTTGGAGCTAGAATTGTTGATCCCTCCACGGCCATGGTGAGCTTGCTTGAGCATTTTGTAATATCACCACAGGCAACATCCCTTATTTTGGGCATGGAAAGTGGTCAGGACTCCAGGGATATCGAATTATCAAATCCCAACTTGCATGGGATTGCTTTACGGAACCTGCGATTACCTTCTGATGTCATCATTCTCTCTATCAAAAGAAAGGGTCAAATGATCATTTCACATGGATATACCCGATTAAGAAAAGGAGATATCGTTACGATGGTTGGATCCGATAAAAGCCTTGAAGACATTGAATTCAATTTTGAATCATAGTCCATTTCCATTATTTATAGAAATTTACTCTAATCTGGATTGACCTTATATCTTTGCGGCTTATGGCAAAAATGGACGAGAATAATCCCCTCAAACACATCATTGCTCACGCGAAAGAGTATGGATTCATATTCCCTTCAAGTGAGATCTACGATGGATTAAGTGCTACTTATGATTATGGTCAGAATGGAGTTCAATTGAAGAACAACATCAAAGAGTATTGGTGGAAGGCTATGGTTCAGATGCACGAAAATATTGTCGGCATTGATACGGCTATTTTTATGCATCCAACTACCTGGAAGGCGTCTGGTCATGTAGACGCCTTCAACGATCCATTGATCGACAATAAGGACTCCAAAAAGAGATACCGGGCCGACACCTTAATTGAAGATGCCATTGCGAAAATTGAGGCTAAAATCAATAAAGAGGTTGAAAAAGCGGCTAAGCGATTTGGGGATTCATTTGACAAAGAACAGTTCCTTGCTACCAATCCACGTGTATTACAAAATCAGGGGAAAATTGATGGGATTAATGCTCGTTTAAAGAAAGCCACAGATGATGCGGATTTTGCCGACCTGAAAGCGCTGATTGAGGAACTTGAAATTGCATGCCCCGTTTCAGGATCCAAAAACTGGACTGAGGTTCGCCAGTTCAATTTGATGTTTTCGACAGAACTTGGAGCATCTGCCGAGGAGACCAATACCATCTATCTCCGACCGGAAACAGCACAAGGGATTTTTGTCAATTTCCTCAATGTTCAAAAGAGCGGTCGAATGAAAATTCCTTTTGGTATTGCTCAAATTGGTAAAGCTTTTAGAAACGAAATCATAGCCCGTCAGTTCATTTTTAGAATGAGGGAGTTCGAACAAATGGAAATGCAATTTTTTGTAAAGCCCGGGGATGATCAGACGTGGTATGAAAAATGGAAAGAAACACGAATCAAGTGGCATAAAAATCTCGGATTGGGAGAAGAGAATTACCGTTTCCATGATCACCTTAATTTGGCCCATTATGCCAAGGCAGCCTGCGACATTGAATTTAATTTTCCCATCGGCTTTAAGGAGCTGGAAGGCATTCATTCGCGAACAGATTTTGACCTTAAAAGCCATGAAGAACATTCTGGAAAAAAGCTCCAGTTCTTCGACAATGATGACAATCAGAGCTACGTCCCATTTGTGATTGAGACATCAATAGGGCTGGATCGCATGTTTTTAGCAGTCTTGTCAAGTTCGTATAATAATGAGCAGTTAGAGGACGGCAGTGAAAGAGTTGTCCTTAAGATACCCTACGCACTAGCTCCAATAAAAGTGGCTGTATTACCGCTGGTGAACAAAGACGGATTGCCGGAAAAAGCTCGTGGGATAATTGATGAGATCAAATTTGATTTTCAGGCACAATATGAAGCCAAAGACTCTATAGGTAAAAGGTATAGACGTCATGATGCTATCGGCACACCCTATTGTGTTACCATAGATCATCAGACTTTGGAGGACGACACTGTCACCTTGAGAGACAGAGACACCATGACTCAGGAGCGCATATCAATCTCCGAATTGACTATACAAATTGAGAACCATGTGTCTATCAAAAATCTTCTCAGACAGCTCTAGCCCACTATGGCTTTCCTTGTTTCTTTTATCGTGATTTTTGGGATGATCTTTATCTCTACATTGATAAAATATCAGGGTCAACATGTCTTACCCTTTCCAAAAGAAAGTAAAGAGATACTTCGCAAATATTTCGACTATTATCAGAACTTGAATTCAGAGCAACGTTTGAGTTTCGAGAAAAAGGTCCATCAATTCATGAGATTGAAACAATTTATTCCGAGAGGGATCGATTCTGTTACCTTGGAAATGAAAACACTTATCTCAGCTTGTGCGGTACAACTTACTTTTGGTCTACCTTATGTATTCCTTCGGCATTTTAAACGGATACTAGTTTATCCTGATAACTACTATTCAACCATAAATCATAACTATCACAAAGGTGAGGTCAACCCTCGCTATGGAATCATTGTGATGTCATGGAAGGCATTCGTTCAGGGGTACTACAAAAAGCAGGGTATCAATCTCGGATTACACGAAATGGCTCATGCATTACATCTTGAAAATATGATCCTGAATGATGAATTTGATTTTTTGGATTCTACTATTTTAAAAGATTGGAGCAAACTGGCCAAGATCGAGATGGTAAAGATTAAAAATGGCACCAGTTTCTTTAGGTCATATGGTGGCTCAAACGAGCATGAATTTTTTGCAGTGGCTGTTGAGAATTTTTTTGAAAGGCCCAGGGAATTTAAAGCGCGTGTCCCTGAGGCTTATAGAGTCCTTTCTCAATTACTTAATCAGGACCCTGCACATATAGGTTAAATTCTACTGATGACATAAAACATCTCTCTCCCAATTTCACTGCATCTTTCATCGTATTTCTGTTCCTCCAAATCAGTACCATCATATTCCTTAGGGTCATTATAGGGAAGTACAAACCTCTCATTAGCTCCTGGCACAAATGGGCATGCTTCTGCAGCGTCATTGCAAACAAGAATAGCAGCAAACTGATCATGGGGATTCTCAGAATGATCAAATTTCTTTGAAAAGCAGGGAATGGGCATCGAATCATTCGAATGGCGCAACTTATATGTCGGATTTTGACCCTCACTGGATGATACTTCGAATCCAAATCTTCTCATTGCCTTTACTGCATTGGGATGAAATGCTGTTGCTTCGGTGCCTCCGGAGTAGACCCTCATATTATGACCATAATACTCACTGGCGACCTGCAGCCACACTTGTCCAAAATGGCTCCTACGTGAATTGTGGGTGCATATTACAACGAGCTGCACTTCTTTTTCCAAATTTTCACACTCTCTTATATAAGCGCTTATAGCCTCCAGGTGCTTTCTCCTATCCTGGTTGATCTTACCATACGATTGATGAAATTCCTCGCATATCCCAAGTACCTTCGGTATCCAATTAGCTTTATTCATTTACAAATCTTTCAAAACCTTAACTTAATATTTATTAAAATCAAATTAATCCTTTTACTGCATCCCAAGAACAATTTGTCCAAAATACTGACCTTTTTCAGTCATTGCCCGTACAAAGTATAGCACTTCACTCGAATGCAGGAGAAATCTCAAAATGTCTTAATACTTGCAGCCCTCTGGCTTTTGATGTTTTCGTCAAGTAGTCAATTTTTTATCGTCGTGCCAATTCTTTCAGTAATAGGCGAAGAATTATCTATCGCAGAGAGTCTTAGAGGAACTCTAATCACTTCATACGCACTGACATTAGGTGTTTTTGCCTTAATTGTCGGTCCCATTTCTGATAAAATCGGAAGGAGAAAAATACTGCTATGGGGTAGTGGTATGATGACAATTAGTCTTCTGCTTCATAACCTGGCATTCGACTATACATCTATACTTCTTGTTAGAGCTCTTGCTGGAGCTGCGGGAGGCATTTTAACCGGAAGTTGTGTCGCTTACATAGGTGACAGATTTCCTAAACAAAATAGAGGATTGGCGAATGGAGTTATAATGACAGGAAGCGCTGTAGGACAAATCGCTGGCATTCCTCTTGGTACAGTACTCGCCAATCAATACGGCTTCCAGGCTCCGTTTATTTTCTTTTGTGCTACCATGGCTGTAACCATGGTTTTAGTCTGGCTGTATGTCCCCCAACCCAACGTTACTTTCTATAAAGGGAAGATCACTATTCCTACAGTATTTCAGGGCTATGCCAAAATGCTCACCAAACCTGTTTATCGATCAGTGGCACTTGGTTACATGTTGATGTTTTTAGGTATGAGTTCATTCGTAGTTTATTTTCCTACCTGGCTGGAGTCATTAGGAGCAACCGGCAATGAAATTGCTCTCATTTTTGTGGTTGGCGGATCTGCAATGGTAATTGGCGGACCATTGGCGGGTAGAATATCTGACAGGCGTGGCCGTAAAAACATCATCATTATCTCCAACCTTCTTTTGGCAGCCATTTTAGCCACCACAATATTGGTGATCGATTCAATTTCTATAACTACTTACATCATATTCTTCTTTTTAATGCTGGTAGTCTCAGGACGTATGGTGCCCTACCAAGCATTAGTCTCTGAGGTCGCCTCTGACCATTCACGAGGAAAATTAATGTGTTTAAGCATTTCCATCGGTCAACTAGGAATGGGTTTAGGCTCTGCAATGTCAGGTTGGCTATATGCTTCTTACGGATTTGGAAGTAATGTTATACTAGGTGCAACTGCTATTCTGGCCATGACTGCATTGGTGTGGAAATTTATACCCGAAACATCGGGCGATTACTCTCCGGCTTCCATCGAGGAAGAAAAGGTCGTTGAATCCTTAGTATAATCTTTTAGACCTCCTACGAAAAGGAACAAAATGCCAGTTGCTAAAGGAACTGCACTCATTAAAAGGAGAAATGTGTACGGGCCAAATGTCGAAATCAAAGGAAGAAGCAAGATTGCCTCGGTCAAAATGAAACCGAGTAAAAACAAAATAATTCCAAGCTGAACTGACCAGCGATCTGATCTCAACCATCGATTCTGAACAAACCAACCAAGTATAAAACTGGAGATAAAACCTAAAAAAACAAGATGTAGATACGCTATAATAAGATGATGATTTGACGAAACAAGTTCTACGCCAAATGGAAATGAGGATATTAATTGAAGTACAATTTTTATTAAAAAAGAAAAAGCAGAAACTCCCCATAATAATTTAGTCCACCAAACAATTTTGATCGTCCAATCTGTCAACATTAATAATCTTCGTATGAAGTGAATTGCTGCAAAGACTTGAATAAGAGATGACAAAATTCCTACAACAAAAACCCATGATGGAGGGTCAGCCCAAAGAGTGGAAAGTGAATACTGTGGTATTAGAGCAATAGCCATCAACCAGAAAAAATACTTTTCAGTGTACTTTAGGTTCGCAGGATTAATTTGATACAACCAGGAGATGAATAGGCCATAAACGGTGAATGAAAACCACCCATTGTACTGAAAATGAAGATAAAAGTAAAGTGACAGGTTATATAGGTCACTGCCCTGAAGTCCCTTAGAAGAGACATATCCCAGCATAAAGGGGCCGATAGTAGATAGTACGTAAAAGAGTAAACCTGTTCTGATGTATTTTAGCCCTGGATCGTTTGAAACAGTTTTTGATTCTGACCAAAACCTGACAATAAAGAAATAAGCCAGAGCAGTATGGAGAGTTGAAAAAATAATTGATCCAATAGCGTAACCCTGGAATGGAAATGTGAACAACATGCCGCAAACTGCCAATTGGAATGCCCAAAAGATCTTTTCATAAAATGCCCGCTTAGAATCTGGTACATAGTAAGCACTGATAGCAAGGAATAAGGAGCCAAAAACCCATCCCAAAAATGCCATGTGTGAATGCGCATGCACAATATGCCTGTAATTAACACCCACCACAGGACTGAGCGTAATCCATCTTAGTGAAAGGCCGATAAAGGCGACCAACAGAAAATTAAATAGGACGGTCCTAAATGCTAGAAGCTGATTTGCGTTCAATCTCGATTACAAGGTTAGTTCAATGCAATTTCCCAATCTTCGATTAAGTCATCAACGTGCTCCAGACCAACTGAAACCCGCAAGAGATTATCAGGTGTGCTACTTTCCTCTCCTTCTATTGATTTTCTATGCTCTACTAAACTCTCTACACCGCCAAGACTCGTAGCAGTAGTGAACAATTCAAGTTTTCCGGTAACTGCTAAGGCTCTTTCAGCACCCCCTTTAACCTGAACTGAAAGCATGGCCCCAAACCCTCTCATTTGTTTCTTTGCAACATCATGCTGAGCATGGGAAGTCAATCCTGGATAGTGTACCGTTTCGATCTCTTTATGTCCTTCCAAATAAGTCGCCAGTTTTTCAGCAGTCTCCATTTGGGCTTTAAAGCGAGTATGCAGGGTTTTAATTCCCCGGCATATCAGCCAACAGTCAAAAGGTGAGGGAACCGCTCCTGACACTTGTTGTGATTTACGCAACAATTCTTCCAATTCATCATCCTTTAACACTACAGCACCTCCCAGCACATCACCATGCCCACCTAAATATTTGGTTGTTGAATGCATAACCATGTCTGCACCCAATAACAATGGATTCTGGCCTATCGGTGTAGACCATGTATTGTCTACTGCACACTTAGCACCAATTGCATGAGCCAGGTCAGCAATTGCAGTAATATCACTAATCCTTAACTGAGGATTTGAGGGAGTTTCAAGCCAAACGAGCTTTGTGCGATTGGTAATCGCACTTTTAACCTCATCGATTACACTCATATTCACCGGACTCATATTTATCCCCCATTTTCCGAATAATTCAACCATCAAGTCTTTGGTCGAATAGTAAGCATCATCCGGAAGCAGCACATGATCGCCGGGTTCAAGCGTTTGAAAGATAGCAGATGTAGCCGCCATGCCTGAAGAAAAGGCAATCGCCACATGACCAGACTCTAATTCACACATGCTCTTTTCTAATTGCTGACGATTGGGGTTATCCAAACGAGAATAGATATAACCATGCTGATATGAACCGTCCGCTTCTCTCTCAAAATTGGTAGATAATGTAATGGGTACGCTTACTGCTCCGGCATTGCTATCTGTCATCATTGTACTCCTAATCGCTCTTGTTTCCGGTCTTAATTTTCTTGACATTTTAATTGTGTTGAACAAATGAATGTAACTCTTGAAATCGATTGCAAAAAACTAAATTAGATCAAATTCCTTGACAGCTTTGACATTTAGCCCAACAATCAATAGATTCAAAATTCGAACTCAATCTCAATCCTTAATATATCAGTAAAATGAGCAGAAAAATTAGAATGGGTATGGTTGGTGGTGGCGTAGGCGCTTTCATCGGAGGCGTACATCGAATTGCAGCCAACCTTGATGGTCAAATTGATTTGGTTTGTGGTGCATTTAGTAGCAGCCCCGAAAAGTCTAAAGAGTCTGGAAAATTGCTATTTCTACCTGAAGACCGGGTCTATGGCAACTTCGAAGAAATGATTCTTCGTGAAAAGGAGTTACCAGAGGGAGACCGTATGGATTTTGTTTCCATTGTTACTCCTAATCACGTGCACTTCCCGCCTGCTAAAATGGCCCTGGAAAATGGTTTCCATGTCATGTGTGACAAACCGGTAACCTTCAGTCTTGAAGAGGCCCAGGAACTGGCTAAAGTTGTGGAAAAAACTGGTTTAATATTCGGCTTGAGTCATAACTATACGGGTTACCCGATGGTCAAGCAGGCAAGACAAATGATTAAGGAAGGAAAAATTGGCAAGGTTCGAAAAGTTGTGGTGGAATATCCACAAGGGTGGCTTTCAGAGCGAATTGAAGAATCCGGACAAAAGCAAGCCGGTTGGAGAACTGACCCTTCAAAGTCTGGAAAAGCCGGAAGCATGGGTGATATCGGTACACATGCCGAGAATCTCATGGAATATATGACTGGCATACAAATCACTGAATTGTGTGCTGATTTGACCATTTTCGTTGATGGTAGAGCCCTAGATGATGACGGTAACGTATTGTTAAAACTTGAAAATGATGCAAAAGGTGTTCTTTACGCCAGTCAAATCTCTGTGGGAGATGAAAATAATTTAAGAATTAGAATTTATGGTGAAAAAGGAGGGCTGGAATGGTACCAACCTGAGCCTAATACTTTATTAGTCAAATGGCCAGATCGCCCCATCGAAATTTATAGGGCAGGCCAACCATATATCGGAGACAAAGGCCAGGCGCATTCGAGGCTACCTGCTGGACATCCAGAGGGATTTCTAGAAGCGTTTGCCAACTTGTACAGGAACTTTTCCATGGCCGTACGGGCTCGAATTGAAAATACAGACTATGACGCTGAGACATATGATTTTCCTGGCATCCATGACGGAATAAGAGGAATGCAGTTTATTGATGCTGTAGTGGAATCTTCAGCGAGCAGTCAGAAATGGACCAAATTCAATTAATTACACAACATAATCATTAGAGAAGAATGAAAAACATAAAAGGACCCGCCATATTTCTTGCCCAATTCCTGGGTGATGAAGCCCCATTCAATGACCTCAATAATATTTGCAAGTGGGTGGCGTCATTGGGATATAAAGGAGTTCAAATTCCATCCTGGGATGGTAGAGTGATGGACCTTAAAAAAGCAGCCGAAAGTAAAGACTATGCAGACGAAATAAAAGGTGTTGTAGAATCTCACGGACTGAAGATCACGGAATTGTCGACCCACTTACAAGGGCAACTGGTTGCAGTACATCCTGCATATGATAAGATGTTTGATGGATTTGCTCCCGCCGAAGTACATGGTAATCCAAAGGCACGAACGAAATGGGCGATTGAGCAACTGAAATTTGCAGCCATGGCGAGCAACAATCTTGGCCTTACTGAACATGCGACCTTTTCTGGTTCCTTACTCTGGCCTTATGTCTACCCATGGCCGCAAAGGCCAGCTGGATTGGTGGAGACCGGGTTCAAAGAGTTGGCGAACAGATGGGTACCTATCTTAAATTATTTTGATGAAATGGGGGTGGACGTTTGTTATGAAGTTCATCCGGGGGAAGACCTGCATGACGGGGCCACCTATGAGATGTTTTTGGAAGCAGCCAATAATCATAAAAGGGCTTGCCTACTTTACGATCCCAGTCATTTCGTATTGCAGCAGTTAGATTATCTCCAATTCATCGATCTTTATCATGAACGCATTAAAATGTTTCATGTAAAAGATGCAGAGTTCAATCCCTCAGGTCGCGTGGGAGTTTACAGCGGTTATCAGGGATGGGCAGACAGGGCTGGAAGGTTCCGCTCCCTGGGCGATGGCCAGGTGGATTTCAAATCCATTTTTAGTAAATTAGCTCAGTACGATTTTGACGGATGGGCAGTATTAGAATGGGAATGCTGCATCAAACACCCTGAGCAAGGGGCGGAAGAAGGAGCTCCATTTATAAAGGATCACATGATACGGGTGACAGAACGAGCATTTGACGATTTCGCCGATGCCGGGACCGATGAGGAAGCCAACAAGCAGATCTTGGGACTTTAAAAAAGTAATTCAAACCAAACATTAGCCAAATGAATGCATTAATAGGAATATCCACCGTAGTGGGTATAGTGGCACTACTCACCATTCTGGTAAGGTTTATTATGATTAGAATCTCGAAATCACAGAAATTCTCCATGTATTCCTGGGTTCTGTCTGCAGTAATAGGATTTTTATGGCTCTTCTTTGTTGTTTTTGCGCAGATTCAGGCAGCTGAAGCTGAGAAACAAGTCGCTATGGGAACGGAGGCTCAAGCCGAGGCTGAAAAACAAGCTTATGCCGCTAATATTGCACAAAAAGAAGCTCAAAAACAGGCTCAAATTGCTGAAGAACTAAATGCGAAGCTAGAAAACTGTAAATAGTTCCACTGATCGTATCGGAGAATATCAATTTGGAATTGTAACCTATAAAACCAATAATTACAGATAGGTTCACATGGCCCAAGACAGTTCCATAAGATTCCGACGGTTCGAAATAATGACCGCCCTCATCGTGGCCGGTGAGGTAGTTTTTCTCCTTCCGTTCGTATTCGCCAGAATATTCAGACCAACTTTCTTGCGTGTTTTTGAGATTACCAATCTTGAGCTGGGGACAGCGTTTTCCATATATGGAGTGATTGCCATGATCTCTTATTTTGTTGGTGGCCCATTGGCAGATCGTTACCCCGCAAGGAGACTGATGTCACTGGCTTTGGTCACCACTTCGGTGGGTGGTTTTTTGATGGCCACCATCCCGTCCAATACCGTGATGACATACCTCTATGGATTTTGGGGACTTACTACTATTTTACTCTTTTGGGCAGCACTAATTCGGGCAACTAGAGAATGGGGTGGCAGTGCTGTACAAGGAAGAGCTTATGGTGTTCTTGATGGCGGTCGGGGGTTATTTGCTGCCATTCTCGCATCTATATCCGTGATGGTATTCTCAGCCTTACTCCCTGTCGATGTAGAGTCAGCATCTTTCGAGCAACTTTCCGCGGTAATCAGTCAAATCATTTTAATCTTTTCAGGGCTCACATTTTTGTCGGCCGTATTGGTATGGTTTTGGATTCCGGAGAAGATCGTTGAGGCGGGTATCGTTCGAATGGACAAGCTCTCATTTGAGGGTGTTGGCAAAATTATAAAGATGCCAACCATTTGGTTACAGGCAATAATTGTAGTGTGCGCCTATGTGGGATACAAATGCACCGATATTTTTTCCTTGTATGCCAGTGACGTTTATGGATACAATGATGTTGAAGCTGCCCAAATTGGAACGGTTACGTTTTGGGTGAGGCCGATTGCTGCCATTGGTGCGGGCATTTTAGGAGATAGGATCAGGGCTTCAAAAATGACAACCATAAGTTTCGCAATCCTTGTAATTGGCAGCATTGTTATTGCCAGTGGCTATCTGAAACCAGGTCTGGACGCCATTCTTATCATGACTATAGTTGGGACAAGTGTCGGAATATACGCTTTGAGGGGAGTATATTTTGCTTTATTTCAAGAGGCCAGGTTACCCCTGGTCATTACTGGAAGTGCGGTTGGTTTGGTTTCAGTGATCGGGTTTACTCCTGATATATTCATGGGCCCTTTAATCGGTTATTTATTGGACAGCTCCCCGGGTGCGGAAGGACATCAACATGTATTTGCTGTACTTGCTTGCTTTGGGATAGTAGGCACAATCACGTCCGTCATGTTCAGACGGATCACTAAAAATAATACTAGCATATAATATTCCTCCAATTGAAATACGACGAGTTTTTAGAATTATTTAACAAAAGCGAACCTGATAAAGTTTTACCAGTAGAACTTCAATCTCTTTGGTGGGATAAAAAGGGGAATTGGGAGAAATCACATGACATTGCTCAGGATATTCCAACATTTGAAGGCCATTGGATTCATGCCTACCTCCATCGCAAAGAGGGTGACATCTGGAATGCAGATTATTGGTATGGTAAGGCGGGAAAGGAAAGATCAGATCTCAGCATAGAAGAAGAATGGGAATCACTGGTGGAGTACTTTCTAAGCAAAGAATGATGCCCTATTGAATTTCAAATCCCCTCTGTCAACCTTCCATTTGTTCCGATGCCTTTGTTGATTATTTTAGGCAAGTTTAAATTTTCAAAAAGATTATGGAGCAAAGTGCGGTATTAAGAAAACCATCTTTCGCAGAAACGCTTAGAGGCGATACTTGGTGGATAGAACCTTTGTTGGTATTGATGGGTCTTTCGGCATTTATCATTTATGCTACCTGGGCAGCTTTTCAGGCTAACCATTATTTTGCCATCTCCTATCTATCACCTTTTTATTCCCCGGTTATCTATACCGATACCAGTGTGGTTGGAAGTGCTCCCGTTTGGCATGCACTACTCGGCACATGGCCAGAATGGTGGCCCTCTTTCTTACCGGCTTCTCCGGCTTTTCTAATATTGGTATTTCCAGGATTATTTCGATTCACCTGCTACTATTATAGAGGAGCCTATTATAAAGCTTTCGCCGCTACGCCTCCTGCATGTGCAGTAAGTGGTATTCCCCAAAAGAATTACCAGGGTGAGACATTTTTATTAATCTTCCAAAATCTACATCGGTATGCACTCTATGCTGCAATCGTTTATCTATTCATCTTAGCAGCTGATTCAATAGCAGCCTATTTCTATCAAGGTCAATTGGGTATCGGTGTTGGTAGTGTTGTACTTTCCATGAATCCCGTTTTATTGGGTGCTTATACTTTAGGATGCCATTCCTTTAGACATCTTATTGGCGGTAGAAAAGACTGCTTTTCCTGTGCCGGTGCTGGCCCCCTAAAAAATGGTGTTTACCAAAAAGTTTCTTGGTTAAATAGGAATCACAAACTGTTTGCATGGATGAGCCTTTTCTGGGTAGGTATTAGTGATGCCTACGTAAGACTCGTCTCTATGGGAATAATTACAGATCTGAATACCTGGGGACTTTAATCAACTCTGAATTTTCCAAAAATGGATATAAAAGAAATTAAGTCAATCGAACATGACGTTCTAGTAATCGGAGCCGGTGGTGCCGGACTGAGAGCTGCAATTGAATGTTCGGCACAAGGAATGGATACTGCTTTAATCTGCAAATCCTTATTGGGTAAGGCACATACAGTAATGGCTGAGGGTGGAATGGCAGCTGCACTTCGAAATGTGGACAAAAGAGATCATTGGAAAATTCACTTCCGAGATACCATGCGTGGTGGAAAGTTTATGAACGCCTATAGAATGGCCGAACTCCATGCCAAACAGGCACCTGATCGAGTTAGAGAATTGGAAGAGTGGGGTGCAGTTTTTGATAGAACCAAAGACGGTCTAATTAATCAAAGAAATTTTGGTGGCCATCGATACCCTAGACTGGCCCATGTAGGTGACAGAACAGGCCTTGAGTTGATTCGTACCCTTCAAGACCATGGTATCCATCAGGGATTTAAAACCTACATGGAATATTCAGTTCTCGATTTATTAAAAGACGGCGAAAAAATAGCTGGCTGCGTCGCCATGGTTCGAGACACTGGTCAATTTGTGATCTTCAAAGCCAAGGCTGTAATATTCGCTACCGGTGGTGCCGGAAAAGCCTGGAAAGTCACCTCAAACTCCTGGGAGTACACTGGAGATGGCTATGCAATGGCTTATGAAGCCGGGGCTGAGCTCATGGACATTGAATTCACCCAATTTCACCCCACCGGAATGGTCTGGCCACCTTCCGTTGCCGGAATCCTGGTGACTGAAGGAGTAAGAGGCGAGGGCGGAATTCTAAAGAATAGCAATGGCAAAAGGTTCATGTTTGATAATATTCCAGAGCGTTTTGCACCAGAAACTGCAGACACGGAAGAAGAAGGCAACAATTGGCTTAAAGGAGTTGATGGAGCCCGAAGACCACCTGAATTACTAACCCGTGATGTAGTGGCTAGAGCAATCATGAAAGAAGTAAAAGAAGGAAGAGGAACACCCCATGGTGGTGCATTCCTGGACATAGCCTCCCGACAAGGTGCAGATTATATAAAGAGAAAGCTACCTTCCATGTATCATCAGTTTAAGGTATTGGCAGAATTGGATATCACCACTGATCCGATGGAAGTTGGACCAACGCTACATTATTTTATGGGAGGGATACGAGTAGATCCTGATTCTCAAATGTCGAAAGTTCCGGGACTATTTGCTTGTGGAGAATGCTCAGCCGGCATGCACGGAGCCAATAGATTGGGTGGAAATTCACTTTCGGACCTCATCGTTTTTGGGCGATTGGCAGGAATAGGCGCCAGTGAGTATTCTAAGAATCTCTCAAATGCACCAACCATAGACAATGGCCAAGCCGAAAAGATAATTAGAAATGCCACAGATATTCTCAATCGGGAACGCGGAGAAAACCCCTACTTGATGCATGATGAGCTCAAAGACAATATGCAAATGCAAGTCGGTATAGTGAGAACTGAAGAAGAATTGCTTGCAGGGATTGACAAAATAGAAGAGATCAAAAAGAAATTTGCCAATGTTAAGGCAGAGGGTGCAAGTCAATACAATCCCGGGTGGCACCAGGCGCTATCTATGCGCAACTTATTAATCACGTCCGAAGCTGTGGCCAAAGCAGCCAATCTGAGGAAAGAAAGCCGTGGTGGCCATACCCGATTGGACTACGAAGGAGAACGTGACGAATGGTTGAATGTCAATGTGGTTATTTCAAAGGCCGGGGACGGTGAGATGAGGGTAGAAAAAGTAAAACGTAAGGATCCTGATCCTGAATTAAAAAGGATTGCACAATCGAAAATTGAAGATTTGGAGAAAGAAATTGGGTTGGAAAGTTAGCAGGTTTAAAGGTTTTAAGCTTGGAAAGTTTAAAAGTTGGAATATCAAGATGGCTACAATAAAACAGTTTGAGGATTTAGATATTTGGAAAGAGGCAATTGAAGTTGCAGCCAAAGTTTATAAGTTGACCAATACTGATTCCATAAAAAATGATTGGTCGATGAAAGATCAAATTCGAAGGTCAGCTATTTCAATCAGTAGTAATATTGCTGAAGGTTTCGAGTATAATAACAACAAACAGTTCGTTCGTTTTTTAGGATATTCAAAAGGTTCTGCTGGTGAGCTAAGAAGCCAATTATACCTTCTCAAAAAAGTTAATTCAATTAATCAAGGTGATTTTAACGATTTAAGCGAAAGCATCATTGCTCTTTCAAAAAAGCTAATGTCATTCATTAAATATTTGAAGAGTTAGAAGAACTTTCAAACCTTCTAACCTTCCAAACTTTATTATTATTATTATTATTATGAAAAGATTATTCAAATTATGGCGTGGCGATAGCACTGGAGGGGATTTCAAAGAATATGAAACCGACGTCACTGAAGGAATGGTGGTGTTGGACGCTATCCATAAAATTCAAGCAGAGCAGGCCAATGACCTTGCCGTAAGATGGAATTGTAAAGCAGGAAAATGCGGTTCATGCAGTGTTGAGATTAATGGTGTCCCTAAACTTGCGTGCATGACCAGGATGAACGAATTCCAGGAGGACCAGACCATCACTGTCAATCCCATGAAGACATTTCCAGTTATTAGGGATCTCGTAACAGATGTATCATGGAATTATGAGCAAAACAAAAAGATAAAGCCACTAAAACCCCGACCTCGCGATGCAGATGGTGAATACCGAATGATGCAGGAAGACGTCGATCGTGTTCAGGAATTTAGGAAATGTATCGAGTGTTATTTGTGTCAGGATACTTGCCACGTCCTTAGGGATCAACAACAAAAAGATAAATTCGTGGGACCTCGCTTTATGATTCGATTGGCCAGTCTCGAAATGCATCCCCTGGATACTGAAGATAGAATACCTGAAATAAGGGATGAATACGGTTCTGGGATGTGTAACATCACGAAGTGCTGTACTGTCGTGTGTCCTGAGCACATCCAAATAACCGACAATGGGATTATTCCACTCAAAGAGCGTGTGGTTGACCGCTATTACGATCCGGTTTTATGGTTGTGGAGAAAAATCACGGGAAATAAAAATTGATTGCAAGCAAAGAGCATCATGTCATTATACTTGGTTGTGGTCGAAGCGGCACCTCCATTTTTGGTGAATATTTTGAACACCTTGAGTCCTATTCTTATTTAAGTGAACCACCTTTTGCTCAACTGCAGGAGATAGATTATTCTGACCCTGTTGCTATTAAAGTCCCAACTGAAAGCTCTGATTATCCACCAACTCAGGGGCTATCATTCCCTTTAGAAGGGTTACTGGATGTCGTGCCAGATCCTAAGACTGTTTTTTGGCAAGTAAGACAC
>JAJCYL010000015.1 GCA_029262955.1 Cytophagales bacterium
GTTAGGGACAATACTGCTGACAAAGAGGTGACACGCCTGGAATATGAGTCATTTGACAAGATGGCCATCAAAGAAATTCAAAAAATCGTAGATAAGGCCAAAGAACAGTGGCCCATTTTAAAAATTGCTGTTCATCACAGAAAGGGAACCCTGGAAATTGGTGATGCTGCTGTAGTAATTGCTGTTTCTACGCCACATCGCAGGGCCTCTTTTGAGGCCTGTCAATTTGTAATAGACACACTCAAACAGTCAGTACCCATTTGGAAAAAGGAAGTATTTACTGATGGAGAAGTTTGGGCCTCGTCACACCCATAAGTTATAGAGCTTTCAAACGATAAACTTCACCACTGAGGTAGACGAAATAGATATTCCCTTCTAAGTCCTCATTAACTGAAACAATAAGAGGCATGCCAACCAAGGTATTATCCGTGGTAGTTGTCTCCAAAATGTCCCAAAATGCATTGATAGTGCCCGAATTCACATCGTAAGACAATGACCAAATATCTCCAAGTACGACATCGGCAAATATCATATGACCACTTAATTGAGGTATTTCTGCTCCTCGATAAAGGGCACCACCAATAATTCCCTCGATAAACGGGTGTTTCAACTCAAATACCGGAAATGTTACTCGTGGTTTTGTTTCATCACAGTCCGGGTTGTCATTTTTACAATGATTTCCCTCAAATACGAACCAACCAAAATTTGGGCCACTCTTATCATCAGCTTTAATCAAATTGACCTCTTCCCTTCTGCCGTCACCAACATCAAAAATGAAAAGGTTAGACTCATCGTCAAAAACCATTCTGTAAGGATTTCTTAGCCCATAGGCAAAAATCGCTTGATTTAGGCTGTCTTTTCCAGCGAACGGATTGTCTGATGGAATGCCATAATTGTTTCCGTTAGATGGATTATCAATATCTATCCGCAATGTTTTGCCTCTGAATGTTTTCAGGCTTTGCGAATTACCGAGGCTGTCTGAACAGCAGCCACCATCACCTCCAATAACATATAGATAGCCATCCTGAGGACCAAATTGTAGATTGTTCACATTATGGCTATCAGTAGTCACTTGATCCCAATCTAAAATCTCCACTTCACTTGATAGATCAATGCTGCTGAAGTCTTCCGGATCTCCAACTATATTAAATTGAGATACTCGTGATCTAAGTTTGTCCTCTTCTCGAGCAGCAAAGGCCATATAGACCTTTCCATTATTTAAAAAATCCGGATGAAGTATAAAATCCATCAATAGCTGTACGGTATAAATCTGCCCCAATTGGGTCAACGTCACAATTTCATTGGTTTCCTTATTGAAGGATTCAATTGTCCCGTCCAACCCAATAAGATAAATAAGCGGTTTAGTGGGATGAAATTCCAGGTTGGATATATCAACGCTGGCCGTCGTCACCAATTCCACCCCCAGATTGAGATCGGGTACGGTCGGCATCAAATTATCTGGTGCCAATGGTAACAAAGACAGAGGATCAACGGTTTCTGGCCCGGATGAGCGCTCACAACTGCTAAAATTTAGGAGAATTAAAACAAACAGTAAAAGTCTTCTCATTTAATCACCCTTATCACCTTCCATACAATTGAATTTTCCTTAAATGACGACTTTTGTATAGCTTGAAAACAAATTGATTTCAAAACTATTTTAAAAAATGCAAAGAGGCTGGCATTTTCTTCAAATACCAGGGCCCAGCAATACTCCCCAAAGAGTATTAAAGGCCATGAGTTCGCCAACAGTTGATCACCGAGGCCCCGAATTTGGCAAGGTCACACTTGAAATTCTAAATAAGGTCAAGGAGGTTTTCCAGACATCCGGTGACGTCATTATCTACCCATCATCTGGTACAGGCGCCTGGGAGGCCGCATTGGTAAATTTGTTTCAACCCGGGGACAAGTTGCTTTCTTATGAGTCTGGCCATTTCTCTACATTATGGAAAAATCTCGCAAAAAAAATCGGACTTGATGTGCATGAAATTCCGGGTGACTGGAGATCCGGAGTTCAAGCAGAAAGAATAGCTGAAAACCTTAAGCAAGACTCTGGTCATGAAATAAAAGGTGTAATGGTAGTTCACAATGAAACATCAACTGGTATTACTTCGGATATTAAGGCAGTCAGGAAAGTCCTTGACGAGGTCAAACATCCGGCCTTACTACTCGTCGATGTGGTGTCATCATTAGGGACCACTTCATTTCCACAGGATAAATGGGGGGTTGACGTAGCCATATGTGCTTCCCAGAAGGGGTTTATGTTGCCTCCGGGATTGGGCTTTAATTCGATAAACAAAAAGGCATTAGAAGCTTCGATAAAGAATGTTTCACTTAATTCCTATTGGAATTGGGAACGAATTGTAGAAATGAACCAAACAGGGTATTATCCCTATACACCTGCAAGCAATATGCTTTTTGGTTTAAATGAAGCTATTGATATGCTCTTTGAGGAAGGGTTGGAGAATGTCTGCCAGCGGCATAAGCGCCATGCTCAGGCTACCAGAGAGGCGGCTCAAATTTGGGGACTTGAAAATCAGTGTTTAGTCCCTGACGAGCACTCGGATTCAACAACGGCTCTGATAGTAAATGATGGCAAAGCAGACATTCTAAGGAAAATAGCTTTAGAGAAACTAAATATGTCTCTGGGTACGGGACTTGGTAAACTCAAAGGAAAGATATTCAGAATTGGTCATCTGGGAGATTTTAATGACCTGATGCTCTGTGGAACGTTGGCAGGTGTGGAAATGGGACTTGAGCTTGCCAAAATACCCCATCAAAAGGGTGGTGTTCAGGCTGCAATGGACTATTTGACTGGTAATTAAGGGATTACCGACATCCTCTGCTTGGAGAATGACGTAATTGTTAATGGAGGAATATAGCCACCTCTTACTACTCACGTCACTCAGAGAATTAATATTTGGATGCCCAAACACGCAAAATAAGATGACATTTGGGCAGGAGTCTGTTTTCGACTATTGCGTTAGATTGCCAATCAGATTCTTTAGTTGTCCTATTGGACCTCCTTCTGAGTAACGTTTTATCTATTTGTGTGGATGACGATCTAGTTCATGATAACACACCCTGTCATTGGTGCCTTGCGCCTCAGCAGGTTTCCAAATTCGGTGTTCGGTGTTCGTTGTTTGACATTCGACATTCCCTTATTGCTTACTTTTCTTTTTCTATCATAAATCATAATTATTAAATCTCATTTCCCCTTTACTCACTACTCTTTGTGGAGATTCCTGCGCAGGATGACGTTTTATCTATTAAGTGTCTGCTATGTCCCAGTTACAAACACAGTAACCATCTATCCAATTTGTCGATATTGATTAAAGTCATAAACCGCACATAAAATTCAAGTCAAGAAATTGTAGCGAGATTGACGATATTAGAAATTCAAACAACTATATATCAATGAAATTTCTTTATAACGTTCTAAGAATCAGCATTATATCAATATTCTATTTAGTTATTACTTTAAACATAAATGCTCAGCAACTTACCAAAGAACAAATCTCTGATCTGAAATTTAGGCATATCGGGCCAGTAGGTAACCGACTTATAGCAGCCTATGGCATACCCGGAAATGACCTCGTTTATTATGCTGGTGCCGCGTCAGGTGGTATTTGGAAGACCGTCGATGGAGGTTTGAATTGGAAACCCATTTTTGACGATAAGCCGGTCCATGCAATTGGTGCATTAGCAATTGCTTCGTCTGATAGTGAAATCATCTATGCGGGTACTGGAGAAAGTTTTATTCGATCAAATGTTTCGATAGGAAATGGTGTTTGGAAATCCACCGATGGTGGCGATAATTGGACCCATTTGGGTCTTAATAATACAGGCCGAATCGCAAGAATTATAGTTGATCCCAATAATCCGGATATTGTTTATGTAGCGGCTATGGGCCACGCTTATGCTCCGCAGAAGGACCGAGGAGTATTTAAGAGCAGCGATGGCGGTAAATCATGGCGCCATGTACTATTTATAGATGAAAATACTGGCGCATCAGATTTGGTGATGGATCCATCGAATCCCAGAATATTATTCGCAGGGATGTGGCAATTATCCTTAAGAACCTGGAATAGAACCAGTGGTGGACCAGGAAGTGGTATCCATATCTCTCGAGATAGTGGAGAAACCTGGAAGAAATTAGAAAAAGGTTTACCCGAGGGCCCGATTGGTAAGATTGCCTTAACCATGACAGCGGCAAATCCCAATCGTGTCTATGCACTGATCGAAACAGGTGACGGCGTTGAAACGATAGAAGGAAAACCTGAGAGTGGCGATTTGTGGCGATCTGAAGACAAGGGTGCTACCTGGAACCTGATCAATCATGACCGCAATATTGGAGGTCGTCAGGCCTATTACACACGAGGCATGGCATCGCCAGATAATGAAAACGAAATATATTTTATTAGCGCAAGTTTTCATTCCAGTATAGATGGAGGAAAAACACTTGACCCTGTCTCCTTCTCTTCTCAGCCTAATTGGGACCATCATGACATATGGATTGACCCCACCAATGCCAACCGAATGATTGTGGCTGGTGACGGAGGCATTTCCATTTCCAAAAACCGGGGTAAATCGTGGCAAAGGATTCAATTACCTGTAGCGCAGCTTTACCATGTCACTACAGATACACAAGTGCCTTACTTCGTTTTAACGAATCGTCAGGACGGGCCTTCCATGAGGGGTCCTAGCCGCAGCCGGGTAGGCGGATTCTTTGGCACCGGTATTTCTACCGGCATGTGGCATGCTGTTGGTGGTGGAGAAAGTGGCTTTGCGACTGCTGACCCTGTTGATCCTAACATTGTTTGGTCCAGTGCCTCAGGTTTTGGTGCATTGGGTGGTGTGGTGACCCGCTTTGATGCCAATACACGCCAATTTCGGCAAGTAGAAGTTTGGCCAGAGATTACATCCGGTCATCCGGCTGAGCAGGTGAAGTATCGATTTCAGTGGACTTTCCCTGTATTAATCTCACCTCATGACCACAACACGGTCTATGTAACCAGTCAGATGGTACATCGCACTACAAATGGTGGTCAAAGTTGGGAGGTAATAAGCCCGGACCTGAGCCTGAATGATAAAACCATGCAAACCAAGTCAGGAGGCCTAACACCGGACAATATCGGTGTGGAATATGCCAATGTCATATATGCCTTTGAAGAATCGCCAGTTCAGAAAGGTGTCTTTTGGGCGGGAACAAACGACGGACTGCTGCATGTCAGTCAGGACGGGGGCCAGAATTGGGAGAATGTGACCAAAAACATCAAGAATCTACCGGCATTAGGTACAGTTAGAAATATTGATGCATCAAAGTGGAGTGCCGGAAAGGCCTATATAACGGTTGATTTCCATGAGGTAGGAAATTTTGATCCTCATGTTTACAAAACTGAAAACTTTGGTAAGAGCTGGCAAAAAATTATCAATGGAATTGCGTCTGGAAACTTAAGCTATGCCAGAAACATCCGTGAAGATCCGGTAAGAAAAGGACTTCTTTTCCTTGGTACTGAAAACAAATTGTATGTTTCCTTTAATGACGGTGTTAACTGGCAGGAGTTTATGAGCAACTTACCCCACAGTCCAATGTATTGGCTGGATATACCAGAACACTTTAACGACCTTGTAGTTGGAACTTATGGTCGGGGCATATGGATACTTGATGACATTACGCCTTTGCAACAACTTCCGCAAGATCTTAGTAACACCACCGCCTTATTTTTTAAGCCTAAAGATGCCTACCGTTTCCAGGGAATAACGTCAACCATGCAGTTCTTCCCAGAACCTTCAACTGGTCAGGATCCACCTTATGGGGCTTCAATTAACTACTGGATGGCTAAAGAAGATAGCGTGAAGATGTACATTACCACATCCGGTGGTGATACAGTTAGAACAGTTAAAACCAAGAGTAAAGTTGGAATAAATAGGTATTGGTGGAACTTGGAGAGTGATCCTATTACGCCCATTAAGCTAAGAACTCCGCCAACTGGCGCCGATTGGGTTCCATTGGGTAAAGACGGTACTCGTAGTGCTAACATTAGTATGAATTACACCAGCTACACCGTCCCTCCCGCTACTTACACAGTGAAAATGTCTGCCGGGAATCAAAACTTCAGTGAGCCATTAACTGTTATAAAAGATCCTCATTCAACGGGAACAATTAGCGACATCAATGCTCAGATTGATTTTGTCAAAAAGATCTATAATGACATCAATCAATTGAACGGAATGATCAACGAATTGGAGCTAATAAGATCCCAAATTGGCACACTCAAAAAGACCCTGTCATCAATTGGAGGAAAAAAAGATCTGATCTCAGAGGCTGGTGCTATGGATAGCTTACTGATCAATCTGGAATCAAAACTCATTCAAATGAAAACCACGGGTACCGGGCAAGATGGGGTGAGGTGGCCAGCGAGGCTAGCCGGCAAATACGGATACCTTGGGGTAACTTCAGGAATTGGGGATTTCCCTCCTGCTGATCAATATGTCGCAGTTTACAATGACTTAAAGGAAAAATTAAACGCAGCCCAATCAGAGATGAATGCCATCAAAAGTGGTGCATTAGCTGATTTCCAAAAGGTGTTGAGAGATAATGATGTCGGCGCAATTATAGTGCGCTAATCCTCTTAAATAATAATCGATAATAAGGAAAGCAGTGTCACTTGGGCACTGCTTTTTTGGTATCAATTAAATGAATGAAATGTCCCCGGACGACATTGCCGTTAAAATCAATGGACTAAATTCACATTTAAATCAAATAACCAGACCATGAAAAACTATTATTTAAGTCTCATAGCAATTTTTATTGCTTTCTGGGCCGTGTCATGTACAAGCTCACAAAAGAAAGAGAAATCGTTAGAGCAAGCAGCACCTCAAGAAATCACCTATTCTACAGATGACCCTAAATCGATTATTAAGGCAGTTGAAATGTCATGTGGAGGCTGGGACAAACTGTGGGAGCAAAAGGATGTCGAATTCACTTACTCCTACAAATACCCTCAAGAGGGAACGGAAGATCTGTCAACTGAAAGATATGTCTTTGATACTGAGCAGTCCTGGGCCAAATACACAAAACATGATATAAATGTCATGCCTGGTATGGAGGGAGAGGTAATCCAATACTATGACGGCAACTCCGCATTCCTAAAACATAATGAGAGTATGGTCGAAGATGAAGCTGCAATTGGAGGTTGCCATTTTTTAAGAAAAGCGAACTACTTCTGGTTTGTTATGATGTACAAACTCAATAATCCGGGAGCACAGTTTGAATCCGCAGGAAACGAGACACTCGAAAATACTTCTTACGACAAAGTAAAAGTTACATATGACCCCGAAGTAACCGGAAAAGATGAGAATGACACGTACATTTTATACGTAAATTCCAACACTAAAATGGTTGATCAGTTCTATTTTTCACTACCAGCATTCGGAATCGCTGACCCTATTATTCTAATGAAACTGGAATATGAAGAAATCAATGGTCTAAAGCTTGCAACCAAAAGAAGTATATGGATGCCCAGTGAAAATGGGTATAGCGAAGAGGCGAATCTGGTGCAAACATCTACCAACGTAAAGTTCAATAATGGATTTACTGATGACACATTTGCGATGTAATGATCATCGCATTTAAAGGCATTCATTTTTGAGTATAGAATAGTTAAATGACTTCCAGGTCTTTAATAAGACATTTGAGCTTATTGATGAATCAGTCCGGTTATTCAACCGTTCGTTATCCAAATCTTCAGGAGACTTGGTTGGTTAGTGGGGGTTCGATCGTTATTGTATCCTTGGAGGTGAATTTCAACTAGACATTGAACTTTTTGCCTTCAAATAAGGTTATATCAAAACCAATTAGCTATGAATTATAGGCGCTTGTAAAAGGGCGTCTATTCTTTTTCCTATACAATTTTGTTAAACGAGATGCTCTGGTCCAATCTCACTAATGGATTTTACACCAGTTTGCTGCATAACCAATTCAAATTCAGCCTTAAGAATCCTTAAAACAGTTTCTACACCTTCCTGGCCAAATGCTCCTAAACCCCAAATGTAGGGCCTCCCAATTCCAACTGCGGTCGCACCCATTGCAAGTGCCTTGAATATGTCTCCTCCTCGACGTATTCCGCTGTCTAATATCACTGGTATCTGCCCATCAACCGCTTTTACTACCTCGGGTAAGCAGTCAATCGTAGCTCTTCCGCTTTCGGTAGCTCTACCTCCATGATTCGAAACGACTAATCCATCTACTCCATAATCCACTGCCTGGGCAGCATCCAGTCCTGATACAATTCCTTTGAGGATGAGCTTCATATTAGTAGATTCTTGCAATTTTTTCACAAAATCCCAGGTCAATCCTGGGTGATGACCATATTGCTTACTGAGGCTGTTAATCATCGGCTTGTTCCTCGCATGATCCGCGGGTGTACCATTACCATGACATGATTTGCACATGCGCTCGTCGAGAGCCATCATTTTATTAAGTGTTTCTCTTTTATCGGCGTAGTCCATATCTACGGTCAAGACCAGGGCAGGACAACCTGCAGCTTCAGCCCTTTTGACAATCGACAAGGTGTCATCCCAATATTTGGTGGGATATAATTGATACCAGATGGGTGCCTCTCTTGCTTTGGTCACATCTTCCACTGATGTTGTGGCAACAGTTGACAACATTTGGAGGTGATTCTCTGCTTTCGCTGCTTTAGCCGTGGCAATCTCTCCCAAAGGGTGAAAAGCTTTTTGGCTACCTACCGGGCAAACGATAATCGGCGAAGGCCATGTTTCTCCCAATAATTCAACAGAAGTGTCAATATCACTTCCATCAATCAAGCGCCGCATTTTGAGTTTGATACGGGCAAATGCTTTTTCATTTTCTAATAATGTTCGATCATCCAACACGCCGGTGGCCAGGTAACCATAATGTGCCGGAGGTAAAATGGACTGGGCCGCCAATTGAAAATCAAAAACATTATTAGCCTCTGATGGTGATCCAATTATTCCATCATCATTCTGCTCCTCATTTTTACTTGCTACTGGCGTACACATTGGCAAGCCCAGGCTCAAAAGTGGACTGCCAGCAAGAAATTTCATCAATAACCGCCGATTTTGCAGTTCAACAATATTTTTTGGTTCGCTCATAGGAAGTTTATTTCACTAATCATTTAACCCGGAATCAACCCGGAATTGTCATTACACTTTCTATTACATGGTCAAATCACTTCAAAATCAAGCACTTAACATGTGATTGGTTCGTCACCATAGCGATGCTATGCCTCCTCGACCTAAGTACTTGATTTTCTTGTGCTTTAACCCTTCATAACAAAACTCTAATGACAAATCCGGGTTTAATTTCTAAGCATTAGAAAGGAAAACCCTTCAAAAAAATACTCAATACGGCCCTCACTCCTTAATTCTCCTGCTACTTTACCTGACTGTACCGTTGAAAATGCACTCTGCACTTCTACTAATATAGCCGGATCCGCCAATGGCGTATTGTGCGCTGGCAACAATCTCTTTATATCAGAAGACAATTCGACCAACCTATCAATAGATCGCCCATAAGCCGCAAGATCTGTCTCCTCGACGAAAAGCCAGATAGGTCCTTCATAAAAGGTATCCCCCGTCCATAATAGGCCTTTATCTTTATCCAATAATGCGATAGCATCAGGAGTATGACCTGGAATACTTAAGACCTCTAATTCACGACCACCTAAATCGATTACATGACCATCCCCTATCCATTGTGTTACTTCAAAAGAAGCTATTTTATGGGTATCACTACTTAACCCGTCAGGTAAAGGTATGCATAGGGCTTGTTCACTAGCCTCAGCTCTTATATCGGAGTTGTCCATTCCCGTGCTGCTTTTTCTGGTATACTCTGTATCCATAGCAAGCACCTGATCAAATTCAAAATTTCCCCCAATGTGATCAAAATGAGTGTGTGAGTTGAGCACTACTACTGGTTGATCCGTCAATGCTGTGGTTACTTTACTAATCCTTTCTATACCATTACCCGAATCAAAAAGTAAGGCTTTATGCTCACCAAGAATCAGGTAAGAAATTACTTCCTGCCATTGATAAGGCTCATAAATGGCATAGACACCCTCTTCTACCAGGTAAACTTCAAACCAATCATTTCCGACATCCACACGTTGAAGTGTCTCGTAAATTGGACGGGGCAATCGATCGCACCACCTTTCTTCAGTCTGATTCGGTGCACTGCAACTTATACATGTACATATAATTAACAGCCAGACAAGTTCAAATTGTTTAATGATCATTTTAACGGGCTCCAAATCGGATTAATCAAATACCTATAAATTTGGTACTGTGGCTCTAAGGCATAGTGTAACCAACTATTCCACCACATAATCAGAATACCAGAACTCTGCCCTTAGAAACTTGAAATTTCTAACACTGTCTGACCGGTATGACTTGCGATGTGCATGAAATTTCACCGGAGTGCTTTCATGAAATTCAAGGTTTTCTATAAAGGCGTAGGTTGGAGCATGGTAGACCATTGCTCCATAAAATGAGCCATCATTGGAATCGAAATAGTAATACCACACATCTTGTGTCGAGTGATTCTCATGCTCCTCCGGACTGTAGGTAGCCTTAATTTCATCTGCCACTTTTCCATTGGCTAACGTGACCTGCCCCAAGTATTTTAAGTAGGTACCAGCATCTAATAATTTAAAAGGCATTCCCAAAACATACATCGCACTCATTACCGTTTGAGAGGGATCTTCGGAAGTTTTGGAACCATTTTCTAACTTCTCAGCACCTTGTGAACTATAATTAATCAAGTGGTCTACACCGTCCTGACTCCACGATATTTTTGCTCTGAATTCGGGCTGCATCACATATTCATGACGTTGAATATTGTCGACCTCAACTGTACTGTCTTCAAGAAACAGCATATTATGCTTGGTGTATTTGATGGTCTTTATTGAACTCCACGCCCCATAGCCACCAGCTTTATCAATTGCTCTTTCCAATATCGAACGTACCTGATCGTCCTGTAGGTGAGTAAATGGGCCCGGAGGAACATATTCCTGCTTTTTTTGCTGCGTGCATGAAAGCAATACTAAAAGGGAAAATAAGGTTAGGTTTTTCATTTGATCAGATTATCCCAATTTTGATTAAACCTAAATATAATCATGATAAACCGATTGAAGAATTTCCGGCATTTCTTGGTACCATTTATCTTAATAGGATGCAATACACCGGAAAATTCGAGAGAGTTTGATAGGATAATCCTTTGCCAGGAAATTACCGAAATGTTAACTAATTATCATGACGCCGTGAGGCAAGGAGGACTTCTCGCGGAAGTTGATTACCTGGATCAATCAGACAATTTCTTTTGGGTATCACCTGGTTATGATTCTACCTTACATTACGATTCAGTGAAGGCTATCCTGGATATATCTGCTAAGACTGTAGTGTCTCTAAACCTTGATTGGGAAGTTTTAAAGATAAACCCCCTTATCTAAAGATATTGCCAACTATTCCGGCATTGTAATAGGTACTATTAGAAATGCCGATGAGAATTATTGAAAGCGGCACATTAATGAAGAGAACCGATGGCTGGAAGCTTCTAAGTGGTCAATCAGCTAATTTGGAAAACGAATAAATTATGAGTCAACGTCTTGCTATGGTCACTATTGTCGTAAATGACTACGATGAGGCCATCCATTACTATACCAATAAGTTACAATTTAAATTGATTGAGGATTCCTTAATTAACGAGAATAAGAGATGGGTGGTAATCTCACCTACCGGAGATAATTCTGGCACCAATATTCTTTTGGCAAAGGCCTCAACGGAAGACCAGTCCCATTCAATAGGCAATCAAACCGGAGGACGGGTGTTCCTATTTCTCCACACATCCATTTTTTGGCAAGACTATGAGCTAA
>JAJCYL010000016.1 GCA_029262955.1 Cytophagales bacterium
GGCTGTTCAGGGAGCAATGGAAGCAGGTGTGGAACAAAAAGACGCTGTAAAGGGGTCGGTTGGTCAAGCACTCCAAAGTGCTCACGAGCTTGGTCTTGACGTGGCTGAAGTAGCCGTTGAAGCTGTAAATGGTTCTATCAATGGCGTAAAGCAAGTTGGTGGAGACATTACAGAAGCAACTAAAAATTCTATAATTGCAGCACTTGATGCAGCAAAGGAAATTGGAGGTGAAGCGACTGATTCAGTGAAGAATGCATTGAACGATAGTGTAAAAGGTGCGAAAGAAATTATTAACGAGATAAAGAAGTAGTAGATTTGAGCATGGAGACTTTAGTTGCTAATAAACTCAGTTTTGCGAAAACTGATGAGCTAATAGCTAGAAGGAAAAAAGTAGTTTCTGACGGTGTAGGTGTATTTGTTCAATCTACCGTAGTTGAAGCGAAAAATGGTATCATCATAGATGCTGATGGAAATGAATTAATTGACTTTGGAGGAGGTATTGGTGTATTAAATGCCGGCCACTGCCCTGAATCTGTGGTGAACGCCATTAAAAAACAGGCAGAGAAGTTAATCCATAGTTGTTTTCACATTTCCACCTATGAACCGTATGTGGAGTTGTGCGAAAACCTGATTGATTTATTCCCGCATGGAGGACCGACCAAAGCGATGCTTACCAACACCGGGGCAGAATCAGTTGAAAACGCCATTAAGATTGCCAAACAAGCCACTAAGCGGACTGCAGTCTTGTGTTATAGTGAGGCATTTCACGGTAGAAGTCTCATGGCAATGTCCTTGACTTCTAAGATTAATTATAAAATTGATTGTGGCCCTTTTGCTCCTGAAGTTTATCGCTTGCCTTTTCCGAATTTTTACAAATATGGTGATGGCCTTACAGAAGATGAATTTGTAACCAGGGAGCTTCGAAAACTCGAGGATTCAACCCATAGCCTGGTGAGACCAGAAGATGTCGCTGCCATTATTATAG
Organism: Cytophagales bacterium; assembly: GCA_029262955.1. Classification (GTDB taxonomy): domain Bacteria; phylum Bacteroidota; class Bacteroidia; order Cytophagales; family Cyclobacteriaceae; genus JAJCYL01. Next base: position 986 of record JAJCYL010000016.1, read on the forward strand.
AGTTGGTACAAGGCGAAGGTGGTTTTAATGTCACACCTCAAAAATATGTAGAGGGGCTACGCTCCTTCTGTGATAAACACGGCATCATATTGATCTTTGATGAGGTTCAGAGTGGCTTCTGCCGAACTGGCAAATGGGCGGCTTACCAACATTATGGTGTTGAACCCGATCTCTCAACCTGGGCTAAATCCATGGGTTCAGGAATGCCTATCGGTGCGGTTGTAGGCAAGGCCTCTGTGATGGACATGGCGCTTCCGGGAACTATTGGAGGAACCTATCTTGGTAATCCCGTTTGCTGTGCTGCAGCCAATGCGACTATAAAATTCATGAAGGAACAGGATCTCAATGCCAGAGCAATTGAGATTAGTACCATCGTCAACTCACGGTTCGAAAAATTCAGAGAGTTCTGCGACTTCATTGGTGACATCAGGGGCTTAGGAGCAATGCAGGCAGTTGAGTTTGTCAACAATGGAGATCCTAATCAGCCGAATGGCGACATTGTAGAGCAACTAAAAAGTGCTTGCCTAAAACAAGGCCTGATTCTATTAAGTGCCGGTACTTCCAAGAATGTAATTCGAATTTTAAGCCCACTTACCATCAGTAATGAAACTTTAAACCAGGGGCTTGATATTATAGAAGAAGAGCTTCGCCAAATTTGTCAATAATCATATGATCCCATTTTCGATTGCAGGCGTTCAGATGAACGTCTCTGCCGCACACAGTAACGTGCCTTTAATGAAACACAAGATTGATGTTTTAATGTCAGTCTATCCCTGGGTGCAAATGGTAATGTTTAGCGAACTATGCGCTTTCGGCCCACTCACCTTTCATGCAAAACCATTTCCCAACGAAACTGAGGATGAATTTCGGGCTATAGCCAAGAAATATGGAATCTGGCTGATTCCCGGATCAATGTTTCAGAAAAAAGAAGATAAGATTTTCAATACCGCTTCAGTGATTAACCCTCACGGTGAGGTAGTTGGTCGTTATAATAAGATGTTCCCTTTTTATCCCTATGAAGTGGGGGTAACCGGAGGAGACGAGTTCCTCATCTTTGACGTTCCCGATATCGGAAAGTTTGGTATAAGCATCTGCTATGATATGTGGTTTCCTGAGACCTCAAGAACCATGGCAGTACAGGGAGTGGAAGTAATTTTACACCCCACCCTTACCGCAACCATTGACAGGGATGTGGAATTGACTATCTCCCAATCAACCGCCGCTATTAACCAGTGCTATTTCTTCGACATCAACGGTCTGGGAGATGGAGGAACTGGGCGTTCTATTGTATGTGGACCCGATGGTAGGATTTTGCATCAATCCAGTACTGGAGATGAATTCATCCCTATTGAAATTGATATGGAAAGAGTGAGACGAAGCCGGGAACGAGGTCTACTTCGATTAGGGCAACCCTTAAAGAGTTATCGGGATCGTAATGTAGATTTCAATATTTACGAAAAGGGAAAATCACATCCTTATTTGAATTCGCTTGGCCCGCTAATTAAACCCACGCGATTCAAGAAAATTGAAGAGGTGATGAGCCATCCTTATTTTGAGAATGACGAGGGTATAAAAGCACCAAAATCCATTTAAATTTTGAATTAGAGGTCAAAAACCTTATATTCTCTGAAAGAGACTTATGAAAACACCATTAAAAAAACCGAGCAAAAAAGCTCCTCAATTAAAAAATTATGTGAACTGGTTTGAGATACCTGTGGCAAATTTTGACCAGGCCATTTTATTCTACAATACGATCTATGACATAGAAATGGAAACCACTCAGATGGGTGGTTACACCATGGGATTTTTCCCGGCAAAAAGTGGTATTGGTGGAGCCATAGTGAAGGGAGAAGGATGCATTCCGAGTGACACCGGGCCGTTACTTTATTTAAATGCCGGAAAAGATTTAAGTGATGTGTTGTCCAGGATTGAGGTCGCCGGAGGCAGAATTATTATGCCCAAAACGATAATAAATGAATCAGCAGGATACTTTGCCCTCTTTCTGGATACTGAAGGTAACCGACTGGCACTTCATTCCAAGACCTAACGAACAAATATGTCAAATAATACTAAGGCAGAGTTAAGTGTTAATACCGACAAGTTTTATAACATCAGCCAACTGAGGTCACAACTTTGGACCGATGTTAAAAAGAAGAGCTTTCGGCTTACCAAGGAAAAGCATGAGAATACCGGGGACGCAATCAAAGCATCCATCTCCTCCCTATTAAAACACTTAAAGGTAATTGAGCAGTATTGGGCGTTTCCGGGGATTGATGCCATTAATGCACTTTCTACCTACCTCAAAGATGATGAGTTTAAGAATCTGTATAATACCACTGCAGAGATTAACCGGCTATTAATTGGTGACGGTTTTCGTTACAATCCCTTCACCAGTCTTCAACTGATATCTGCCAAAAAGAACAAAAAAAAATCGGACCTCATCTCGGCCGAAAAACGAAGATATTTCGACGTTTTAATGGTGGATGATTTAAATGAAATTGAAGAGACCGAGCTAAAGCAAAAACTGTTCGAAATACGAGACCCCAAAGACAAATTCATTTATCAACTAGTAGTTGTCCGCACCTTTCAGGATGCATTGATTGCCCTCCAGTTCAACCATAATATTCAGGCCTGTGTTGTCCGCTATGGCATCCACTTCAAATCTAAGCATTCGGGCGGTTTGCTAAAGCCATTCACCACCTCAATCAATAAATGGAACTATGAGGATTGCATGGAATCGGAATTGGCTAAAATCCTGGGTGAGACCATTAAGGAGATAAGGCCTGAGTTAGACACCTACTACGTAACTGACACCGCTATCCAGTCCATTCCTGATAGTGTACTGCAAAATTTCAGACGCATTTTTTACAGAAAGGAAGATCTACAGGAGCTGCACCTCAGCATACTGCATGGAATCAGAGAGAGATATACCACACCATTCTATAGTGCTCTAATAGAATATAGCAAAAAACCAACCGGGGTTTTCCACGCCATGCCTATCTCCAGGGGTAATTCTATTTTCAAATCAAATTGGATAGATGATTTCGGTGAATTCTATGGACGCAATATTTTTCTAGCTGAAACATCTTCCACCACAGGTGGGCTTGACTCTTTGTTGCAACCCACAGGGCCACTCAAAAAAGCCCAGGAGTTAGCCGCCAAGGCTTTCGGTTCGCAGCATACTTTTTTTGCCACCAATGGCACTTCAACCTCCAATAAAATCGTTTTGCAGGCACTGGTTGAACCTGGAGATGTAGTGCTCATTGACAGAGATTGTCATAAATCGCATCATTATGGAATGGTCTTGGCAGGATCAACTGCCGTATACCTTGATTCGTATCCACTCGAAAAATACTCGATGTACGGAGCTGTTCCTTTGGATAACATTAAATCCAAGCTACTTCAGTTGAAAGCAGCCAATCGTTTAGATAAGGTAAAGATGGTGCTCCTCACTAATTGCACCTTTGATGGTATTGTTTACAACGTCGAACGGGTGATGGAAGAAATTTTGACCATTAAACCCGACATGGTTTTCCTCTGGGATGAAGCCTGGTTCGGATTTGCCGCCTTCACCTACGTTTACAAACAAAGGACGGCCATGTACGTGGCCAGGAAACTAGAACTGAAATACGAGTCTGAAGAATACCGGACTGCCTACAAGAAACATCTGGCTGACCTTAAGAAAAAGAACGGAAGTGAAGTAATAACATCGATGCCTGACCCTGATAAAGTTCGGATCAGAGTTTATGCAACTCAATCCACGCATAAAACATTGAGTTCTATGCGGCAGGGTTCCATGATACACATTTATGATCAGGATTATCAACGAAAATCAGAAACAGCTTTTCATGAGGCATATATGACTCACACCTCCACTTCACCTAATTATCAAATCCTTGCCTCACTTGATGCAGGAAGGCGACAGGTTTCTTTTGAAGGTTACGAACTGGTGGAGAAAAGCATCGATATGGCGATGACACTAAGGGCCAAGATCAATGACCATACTCAATTAAAAAAATACTTTAAAGTTCTGACTATAGAAGACCAGATACCGGAGCAGTACCGTTTGTCTGGCCTGAGTCAATATTATGATCCAAAACTGGGATGGAACAGACTTGAAGGTGCCTGGGCCAGTGACGAATTTGTACTTGATCCTACTAAAATTAACCTGCACATCGGGCAAACCGGGGTAGATGGAGATACTTTCAAGAATAAGTATCTGATGGATCAGTTTAACATCCAGATCAATAAAACCTCCCGAAACACGGTGCTCTTCATGACCAATATTGGAACCACCAGAAGCTCCGTCAGCTACCTCATCGGTGTATTACTGAAGATCTCCAAACAACTTGATGATCAGTTGAATTCGCTAAACCCTGAAGAACTTAAAATTCATAAACAAAGGGTAAAGTCATTGACTCTGGATACCCCGCCCCTTCCAGACTTTAGCTATTTCCACGACTCATTCAAATCGGCACCAGGCGTTCCCGGCGGAGTTTTAAGATTAGCTTATTTCTTGTCGTACAAGGAAGATCGGTGTGAGTACGTGAAACTTGACGAATGTGCTAAATTGATGGATTCCGGTCGGGAGATAGTTTCCTCCTCCTTCATCATCCCCTACCCTCCAGGTTTTCCCATACTTGTACCCGGTCAGGTAATGACCCTTGAAATCCTAAATTTCTTAATTGCTTTGGATGTCAAGGAAATACACGGCTACAGACCAGATCTGGGACTAAGGGTTTTTACAGAAAAAGCGCTTAACCGACAGAAATCGTCCTCGGCGATGATGGGTAGCAGCGCCATGGGAATGATGACCAATGGAAATAAGGAAACAAAGAAAGTTACTAAACCCGCTAAGACCGGCGTCTGATCCTTGCCGCAAGATAAATCACAACGTCCGTCCTTAAACAAAGTTGTTGGAACCTATGGCTTTTATAGTCTCGCCGTAGGCTCTATGATTGGTGTGGGCTGGATTACCGCCATGGGGTCCTGGATGGAAAGCGCAGGCCCCGTCGGAGCGATAATTGCTTTCGCAATTGGGGGTATCCTCATGCTGTTAATTGGCTTTTGTTATGCTGAAGTGACCTCTATTTTACCAGTCGCTGGTGGAGAGGTGGCCTATGCTTACAAATCATTTGGAGTTGGTCAGTCGTTCATTGTTGGCTGGTTCCTTTCATTTGGCTATCTGTCAGTTTCGGCTTTCGAGGCAGTTTCAGTAGGGAAAGTAACCAGCTATCTCATTCCCGAGATTGATGTCTGGCCGGTTTATGAAATTGGAGGCGAACAAGTATATTTTACTCATTTAATATTGGCCGCGGTTTTCACACTCCTCATAACTTATATCAATTTCCGGGGGGTACAAGGTTCAACTAAATTTCAAACGTGGCTAACCTTTGCTTTCATCGGCTGTGCGTTCATATTTATTGCCGCAGCTTTTATTTCCGGAGAATGGCGGAATTTGACTCCGGCCTTCACCTATACCGGGGTCTCCCCTATGGCAGGGATCTTATCGGTGGTAGTCACAGTTCCATTCTGGTTTGTTGGATTCGATACTATTCCGCAAAGTGCAGAAGAGGCTAATGAATCAATTTCTTATCGCAAACTGGGAGTTCTCATTGTACTCTCCATTATCAGCGCCATCACATTTTATATCTTATTGATCCTAAGTACAGCACTTCTGGGAAATCGAGAAGTGCTTTTCGATGCCGATTTACCAACTGCCGAAGCATTCAATCTTGCTTTTAGTAGTGGGTGGTTGGTAAATCTGATATTGATCTCGGCACTTATAGGGTTGATTACAAGTTGGAACGGTTTCTTTTTTGCAGGCTCCAGAGTACTTTTTGCTCTCGGAAGGGGTCGCATCATTTCTGGAGCAATGGGTAGAACCCATCCGAAATACAAGACCCCTGCTAATGCGGTCATTTTCAGTGGTATTATCACCCTTTTAGCTTCTTTTCTTGGCAGAGGGGCCATGCTGGCTTTCGTTAATGTAGGTTCATTTTGCATTGCCGTGGCCTTTGTCGGAGTTTCTCTTTCATATCTTAAACTGAAAAAAATCCATATTGGAAGCAGACCTTACAAAGCTCCTGGTGGCGCAATAACTGGTTATCTGGCTTTCCTTGGGGGGATATCCATTTTGTTAATTATGGTCATCCCATTCAGCCCAGCAGCGCTTACCTGGCCGCTGGAATGGGCAATATTACTGTCATTGATCCTCTTAGGGGGAACTTTTTGGGTATTGTCCCATAAGGCAAGGGAAGAAACAACCGCCAATGAGCGGGATTATCTCATATTAGAGAATTTCGGAAAACCTTCTTCCTCTAAGTCTGAAGAAGAAAAGAATTCAAATCATTTAGATAAATTATAAATTGTCCAATCATAAAGGAGTTATCTCTACAAATTATATGGCTAAGAAAAAGACTACAGATCCACGGAAACCGCTTAGAGGCTTATCAGATATCCGAAGATTTTTTTATCGTAACGAGGTGCCTATTTATTTTATCAGTGCCACGAACTTCAATTTATTGGGTGCTGACGAATGGATCCGGGGGTTCAAATTTATTTGTTATATAGAATGTTTCGATGGTCTTCACCCTAACGTTTTTTCACCTCAGGAAGAGTTACCACACGAAGAGTTTCAAAGTATAGAAGACATTAACAACTACATGCTTGAACATAAAGAAGTAGTTGACTTTATTCGTAAGAGAGGAAAAAAAGGAAAAGCGCTGTTCCTCATGTTCGATGACAAAACAGAGAAGCTGGCAAAAAAACTTGGCCTTGAAGTATGCTTCCCCAGCGCGAAAATGCGCACCAGCATGGACAACAAGGTAAACACTAACCGAATTGCTGAAAAAGCAGGTGTACCATGTGTTCCCAACGTTCTGGCTCCAGCTAAGAGCTACGAACAAATGAGGAAAGTCTCAAAAAAACTTGGGAATGATCTCGTTATTCAGACACCCTTTGGAGATTCCGGACATACTACATTCTTCATTTCCAATGAAGAAGATTGGAAAAAGTATGAAGAGGAAATTGTGGCTGAAAAAGAGGTGAAGATCATGAAGAAGATCAATTGCAGAGGATCAGCCATTGAAGCCTGTGTCACTCAACATGGCACTATCGTAGCTCCGTTAATGACGGAATTGGTAGGCTTCAAGGAATTGACCCCTTATAAAGGTGGATGGTGTGGTAATGAGATCTATGCCGATGCCTTTACACCAACGATCAGGAGCAAAGCCCGCAAGTACACACAGATGTTCGGAAATCAGCTGAGAAAAGAGGGTTACAAAGGCTACTTCGAGTTGGATTTTTTAATCGATCAGGACAACAACCAAATCTATCTTGGCGAACTTAACCCAAGAGTAACCGGCGCCAGTTCAATTACCAATCATGCGGTATTTGCCTTATCAGATATGCCCTTATTTCTATTCCACATGCTGGAATACATGGACTATCCCTATGAGCTTAGTATCAATGCCATCAACCGGAGGTGGTTCCAACCGGAGAATATTGATTCATGGAGCCAGTTGGTAATTAAACACACAGAAGACACCATTGATATTATCACAGAGGCTCCTAAATCTGGTATTTGGGTGATGAACGACGACGGAACTATTCGCTATGACAGAATGGATACCCACCGAAGAGCTGTTGAAACAGAAAGTGAAGCATTTTTTCTTCGAATAAGCCGGGTTGGAGATTATCGCTATGAGGGTGCGGATATT
>JAJCYL010000017.1 GCA_029262955.1 Cytophagales bacterium
CAGCTACCTATATCAATGTACACCTTGTTCCAATGTTTGATTTTAGCTATGGCAGTCGTCATGTCAAAAAATTGGAAAAAGGTTCCATAAGGGTTACAAAATATAAAAGAAGAGGATTCCGCATTGGTGGTGGAGTATATGGGGGATATAGACTCGGAAGCCATTCAAAGGCAGTATTCAAGGAAGATGGTGATCGAGATAAGGATAGAGAAAGCAGCAACTTTTTTATGAATAGTTTTCGCTATGGATTAAGAGGGCAAATCGGTTATAAGGGCTACGACTTCTTCATAAACTATGACCTTAATGAGGTGTTCGTAGACAATCGTGGCCCATCGTTGAATGCCATTAGTTTTGGGATAATCCTATAATCCTATTTTACCATTTGCTTCTCTTTCTGTTTCTGAAGATATGGCAGATAGTAATTATTATAGAAGTCTGCCTTGCTATTATGGTAAGATTTAATACCACCTAACCAATGTAGAAACTTTATGTAGTACCAGGGCAGATCAATCTGTCCTGGTTTAAAACCATTTTGTGCACTATGAGGAAAAAGATGATGATTATTGTGCCACTCCCCAGCGACAAATCCCGGCCAATATTGATTAATGGATAGGTCATCCCAATGAAAATCCATTCCTTCTTCGCGTCTATCCTTACCCTTGCCATGTCCTTCGTAATTAAAGGTTCGAATACCAATAGCCCAAACATGTGCAGCTCCAAAAAGAGCACACAACAAAGGAAACCCTCCAATCAAGAAGAATACTGATCCCCAGAATACCCAATTAGCTGCCCAATTGAGCCATAGAGGCAATGGTTTGGTAATAGATCCCCATTTTTTATACTCTTCATAAGAATTGATGGCGGTTCCGGTATGTTTAAGAAATCCAGTGGCAATTTTGTAATCCTTTTCACTCAAATCTCGGGCAATCATTTGGTGATTAGCATCCGCCAAAAAACAGTATAACCAACTCACGGTTGTGTTATAGGGATCGCCCGGTAGATCCGGCTTGAAATGATGAACATGGTGTGATACAATATAGGCTTCATCAGGCACCACTTTTAAAACCAAATTCTTTGTAATTGTTCGCCAAAAATTATTTTTGAACTTAAAAGCATTATGTGTGCCATACCGGTGATACCAAACAGTTCCATGACTGCCCATTAAAACCATGCTATAGAAAAATCCAAGGAATAGAAGCCAGATATTAAAATATTGAAAAATAAAGACCAGCAAGAATGGAACTAATGAAAGCGCCCAGAACCAACTCGTAAATGCCAGCCAGTTTTTTCTCGTTTTGAAAATATTAACTCGTGAAAAATACTCCTTAATAATTTCAGTAGTTGTTGGTTTACTAAGGTTCCCAGCTTCGTCTGTCCATCCGTATGATGGTGGTTCAAGTACATAGTCGAGTAAGGCCATAATCAAATAATAAGTCGAAGTTCAAAGATACGGTTATTTGGATTAATAACTTCCTATACGGAACTGACTCTGCTCATTAAATGGGTCAAATTAAATCCTAATTTGCAAGTCAATTTCACTTAATTTGTTCATCATTGACTTATACAAATGGATTTATTTTTTAGAGAATATGGTGCAGGAGACCCGTTAATTATTCTTCATGGTCTAATGGGGTCATCAGATAATTGGGCAACTCACGCCAAGGCATTTGCTGAACATTTTCATGTATTAATTCCGGACCAAAGAAATCATGGCCAGTCTTTTCATAGTGAGGAGTTCAACTATGACCTTTTGGCAAACGACCTGGCCGATTTTATCAATCAACATACCAATGGTTTAGTTTCATTACTTGGCCATTCAATGGGTGGGAAGGTGGTAATGAAATATGCCTTACAAAATCCAAATGGTGTTAAAAAGCTAGTAGTGGCAGACATGGCACCAAAAAATTACAAAGTAGATTATGATCTAATCTTCAGTGCTCTAAACGCGGTAGACCTGAATACCATTAAATCACGAAGTGAAGCTGAAAAGGTTGTCAGTGGCTATATACAAGAATTTGGAATGAGACAATTCCTTTTAAAAAACTTGACTAGAACAGACAGCGGATATCATTGGAAGGCCAACCTGGGTTCCATACAAAGCAATATTCAGCAAATGGGATTGTGGGATTCCTCAGATAATCAATATGACGGGCCTGCACTTTTTATTTCAGGTAATAAGTCAGGATATGTAAAAGAATCCGATCATTCTGCTGTAACTGCGCTATTCCCACAAGCACAATTCCAAACACTCAACGCAGGACATTGGTTACATGCAGAAAAACCTAATGAATTCATGAGTTACGTCCAATCCTTCCTCAAGTAAACTCCAGTTTTTGAAGCATTTTATTCTTGCTTGCGATCTTCCTATCATTGACATGTGAAACAACCTGGTCAATTATATCTCATTCCATCTATTATTGCGCCAGATTCAGCAGATGTCATTCCGGAGCAAACCAAAAAGATTATAAAGGATCTCGATTATTTTCTGGTAGAAAATATAAGAAGTGCCAGACGTTTTATCAGTTCACTGAAATTGGAAATACAAATAGATGCCCTGCAGTTTGAGCTCTATGACAAACGGACCACTTTTGATGATATTTATACTTTGCTTACTCCCATATCCAAAGGGATTGATGGAGGGATAATTTCAGAAGCCGGTTGCCCTGGAATAGCTGATCCGGGTGCACTTGCTGTAGAAGGGGCCCACCAATTGGGCATCTCAGTTATTCCTCTGGTAGGACCCTCATCAATATTTTTAGCACTAATGGGATCGGGCCTTAACGGTCAATCATTTTCATTTACCGGCTATCTTCCAATTGACCAAAATGAACGTACAAAAAGAATCAAACATTTAGAATCGATTGTCATTAAAAGTGGTCAAAGTCAAATATTCATGGAAACACCTTACCGCAATGAGGCACTATTTAATTCGATGCTTGAAACATGCAATCCCAACACCCGACTGTGTGTAGCTGCGGGTTTGACCTCCCCCACAGAAGTCATAAAAACACTAACCATAGCTAATTGGAAAAAACAATCCATCGTTCTTAATAAGATCCCAACAATATTTATTCTAGGGGTTTAAGATCCAAAGGTGTTCCCTTCGGAATACTCGGTTCGCTGACTAGTCAAAAGTTAACTCAAGAAATAATTGGTAGGTAATGCGGGGTAATACGTATTT
>JAJCYL010000018.1 GCA_029262955.1 Cytophagales bacterium
TCCAGGGCTTCATATTGCTCATGTTGTTTCGCAGGAAATCTGTTCCAATGGATGGAAGAGAGTCGGACTTTTAGGAACAAAATGGACAATGACAGGATCAGTTTATCCCGATGCGTTGAAAAACAAACATCTTGAAAGAATAATCCCACCGGAATCAGTTCGAAATAAAATTAACAAATCAATATTTGATGAGCTTTGTCAAGGAGTCTTAAGGCAGCAGACAGTTGATCTCTTTTTGGATGCAATAGAAGGGCTCAAACAAAACGGAGCAGAGTGTGTGATTTTGGGATGTACGGAAATACCGTTAATCATAAACTCTGAAAATTCCCCAATACCCATATTAGACTCAACAAGGCTCCTTGCAAAGTATGCTATTAAACTTGCACTATCAGAGGATTATTTAGCCAAAAATGGGTGGATTAACCCCGAAATGAATTGCTGATTATGAGCATTTTGGCCTGTATGGCTTATTAAAGGAGAGTTCCTATGAGAGTGGATATTGAAAAAATTGAAATTATGGAGCCAATGACTTGGCTTATCGGTAGGTGGAGTGGTAAGGGGAGCGGTGTCTATCCAACGATTGCTCCTTTTAATTTTCACCATCAAATGATATTCAAATCCATTGATGAATCGTATGCAGATGAACCGTTAATACATTATGAAGAAGTCGGCTGGATAATTGAAGAGGATAATAAAGTGTTTAAACATTGGGAAACGGGCTTTATCAAGCCAACCGAAGATGGAAGAATACAATTCTATAACAGCCATAATACAGGAAGAACAGAAGTCACCTACGGAAAGTACCTAAATCTAGACACAAGCTCCAAGTCTTTCGAAATTGAGTTTGAAAGTGATTTTTTGAGGAATGATATCGGAATAAAAAAGGCGATAAAAAGTATCAGGAAATTTGCTTTTCAAGGGAACAAACTTTCATACTCATTAGCAATGTCTACAGCTGAGGTAAGTGGCTTATCTAGCCATTTGGAAGTCCAATTATCAAGAACAGAGACATAACGGTGTGAGTTAAAGGGAAAAACAAGATGATAATACCCAGTTATCGATAAAGTGAATGGCCACCACTCAGGAGATTGGTATATTTAATGAATACTTTTAATTGATGAAGTGTTTCTGGGTCATATTTATTGCGATAGGCATTGGAGAGGCAAAAAGTCAAATAAACCATTCTGATACCTCCGAAATTAGGTTAAACGATTTCACCTACATTGAGCAACTCTCAGAATCAAAATTAGAATCCGGTTTCCAATGTCCACCCTGTGGCTGCATAAATGACACTGCCGTTTATTCAGGAAGCGGTCTTTGTTCAGCGTGTGGGATGCAATTAGTGAGAAAGAAGGAAGGGATAGCCAGGGAAATTGATAATATTATTAAACCGATTTTTGCGGGTAGTGCTCTTGGTAGGGTTTACACCAAACTAATTTATCCCCTTTATGCTGTTGGTGTACTGGTATCACTTTTATTCATATTTACCAGCTCCCGTGGGAGGTCGCTCAACATATTTCTGAGTGGTACAATTTTAATTCTGGCACTTTATGGATTTAAGAATCAATTATATGGAGTGAAACATGGCATGGCTGCCAGCTATGAGAGTCTTTTTGCCCCTATTTCCTTCATATTATTAGTTGGGCCTCTAATATATCTCTACGTAAAAAGTTTAACTGTCAATTCATTTAAATGGATACCACAATATTGGATTCACTTTGCTCCTGCGGGTATAGCATTTTTCTTTTATACCATTCTCTTCTTCATGAATGACAGTGTCAAAGATCTATTCATGTCTTCTTCATATGAGATTTCCTTTAGTCATTTTGAACAGATAGTGGCAGTTTTACTTGGCTTTGGATATCTTATTGCGTCTGGAAAACTACTCAGTTCGGTGAATTCGGATTTGGTAGGAAAAACTACCATGATGAGAGCTTGGTTAACTAGATTCTTAATTGGAATGGGCCTTTTACTTCTAATTTGGGGCCTCGTAATATTTCTTAATTATTGGCTCTACGATTTTGGGGTGGCCACAGTAAATTATAATCCTTTGTGGGTGTTAATAGGAATAGTCCTAATGTGGATTGCTGTTGAAATCATATACAATCTAAAATTCTTTTTAATCGCTAAACAGTTTGGTTTTAGCCCAAATAACTCTTTATCAGATGCTGAATTGCACCGTTATCGGTTTGATTTGGAAAATTTAATGACTGAAAGAAAGCTTTATACCAACCCTAATATAAGTCTTGAAATCCTGGCCAATCATCTCAAGATCAATCCTCGGTATCTCAGTATGGTTCTCAATACTGCTATCGGGAAAAATTTTTATGACTTCATCAACCAATATCGGATTGATGAAGCAAAACACCTGCTTGTAGACCCGCAAAATCAGAATATAACTATTGAAGCCATATCATTTGAAGCAGGTTTCAAATCGAAATCCAGTTTTAATGCGGCATTCAAAAAATACACCAAAATGACTCCTAAGGAGTATGTGGAGCAATTCCGCACCTTGGAAAGGGCATCATCTTAGTTCCACTGTTTATTCATCATTTTGTTCGGATAGTTCCAGGAGGTCAATTTCGGTGAATAACAAGGAGCAATCAATACCAAGTATCCTTATAATTGTTTCTATTGTTTCAATGGAATAATGAACTTCGTTTATTTAATAGTGGTGGCTGTTGTACTGAGTGTAAAATGCATTGCTCAAGACACAAACACATTTGCAACCATAAAGGGAGAGGTTAGATCGGCATGGGCAAATGGTGAGCTTAACAATGCAATCAACTTATTAGAAAATAGTAAGAATCATTACCATGAAGATTCAGATCAACACACTATAATTTACTATCTGGGGCTTCTGTACTTGGAGATTGGGGACTTTACGAGGAGTTCTAATATACTAATGACAGGTTTTAACCAAGAGTTTTTCTTTTCATTCTGGCCCAGTCATATAAAGCAGATAGTGCAACATGAAGGAGCCACCACGGTCATTGATTATAATGAACTCAACAGGGCCAACTATTTAAAAAACGCAACTACCAAATATGATATTCTCTTTCCGGAGAAGTACGACCCAAAATCTAAATATGCTGTTTTATATTTTCTTCACGGCAACAACAGCAATCTTCAATACCTACAAGAAAAGTGGAAAGGTCTTGAGCTGAAGACTGATATAATTGTTGTGTTGGCGCAATCACCCTATGCAAGAAGCAATTATGATTTTGATTGGATCGATAGCATCTCAAGTAATGTGCATATTCGTAAGTTGCATAACACCCTCTCGGGGTCTTTGCCTATAGATAGCACAGTTATCCTGCTAGGAGGCTTCTCCAATGGTGGACGTATGGCGATTGATATGTTCATCAAACAAACTATCAACGCTGTGGGTTTTGTGGCATTTAACCCATCAATACCCAAGGTGGAATTCGCATTAATTAAAGAGTCTGGTCGGGGTGCTATAATTACTGGAGAGAAAGATTATTTGCTTTCAAAGCAGGTTGCTTTTGCAAATTCATTGCTTGAGTTATCGTTTTCCTTAAAACTTGTTATTAGCAAGGATCAAAACCACGACTATCCGGAGGACTTTCAGAATTTACTAAATGGTTCAATTGAATTTGTTTTGATGGGGAATTAAAGAATAATCAAACAGTGGTAGATGTACTGGTTAACCTGGACTATGCGCTAGTCTCTATTACAGACTTAAAACAGACTTAACTCCAAATTTGCACAGTGATATTGGAAGAGGCCACATGATTGTTGCTCAACACTAAAATCAGATTTTTGCGCTTTAGCATTAGATTATAAATGCAAGATAATCGGTTACCATTCTTATTGAGAAAAATTATGATCGAAAGGAAAAACCCTTGTCCACTTGCAAGCAATAATATTCAAAAAGTTTCATTTAACATCTTAACCCAGTAAATCTTTGTCAAAACCTCAATTTTCTAATTGAATAATTCTTTTCTCAATATCGACATAATCGCTTGC
>JAJCYL010000019.1 GCA_029262955.1 Cytophagales bacterium
CACTTACAAAAATGAAGAACATAAAATTTCATAAAATGAAGAACTTTAAAAGATTCAAAGGTGTCGCATACTTCTTTGCAATTACCTTGTCGATATATTTAATAAATTCCTGCAATGACCTTGATCTTTTACCCTTGGACAGGGTAACAGCAGAAACGTTTTATAAAACACCTGCGGATTTTGATGGGGCAATATTTGGTTCTTATTCCTCAATTCAGGATTTATGGGGAACAAGTACTGAAACTCTTAGTGAATTTGGAGAGTTTTGGAAGATCACTGTGACAATCACCGATGATGTAGTAGCTGATGACAACGGGGCAGATGGTATTTCAAAAGATATTGATAACCTTTTCATCAGGTCGAGTGATGTGTCCTATGCTGCAGCTTATACCCAGATATATGAGGGAATCTTGAGAGCAAACCTGGTCTTAGAGAATTTAGATGGTGACAACAGCTTAACTGCTGAGCAAAAGTCTAGCCTTGAAGGTGAAGCAAGCTTTTTAAGAGCATGGTTCCATTTTCAGGCCCTGAAGATGTGGGGAACTCCTCCATTGGCAATCACCGTTAAGAAAGATTTGTTTGATCAGGCATTACCCAATTCCACCCAAGATGCCTTGTTTACACAGATCCTGGCTGATTTTCAAGTAGCAGCTGATCAGCTTCCTGAGTCATGGGGAGCTGAGGACCTGGGGAGAGTAACCTCATGGTCTGCTCAATCATACATTGGTAAAGTGAAAGTGTGGCAGGAAGATTGGAATGGTGCGATCACTGCATTTGAAGATGTAATCAATAATGGTCCCTATCAATTGTTATCTGACTATGAAGAGGTTTTCGCCTGGAACAACGAAAACAACGAGGAGTCGATCTTTGAAGTACAATATGGTGGCCCATTTTCTGATGATAATCTTTGGGTATTTGATGATACACATTCGGAAGCTTTTAAAGCCTCTCAGGGCACTGGTCGTGGTTGGCATTGGGATGCCGGTAATGGGGCTCCCGGTGGTAAGTTAGGTCAATGGGCTCCATCCCAGGATTTAGTAGACGCTTATGAGCCAGGTGACTTGCGCAAAAGCGTTAGCCTCTATGAGGATGGTGATATGTATATCACCACCAATTTTGAAGAAATACCTTATGATCCAACCTGGTCAACTACAGGTTTCACAATGAAAAAGTATCGTGGACAGCGAAACCTGGTTCCAGCCAATCACTCTTCAAATCTTCAGTCAGATTTCAACAATGAAAGATGGTTCCGATTTGCTGAGCTAAAACTGTTGTATGCCGAAGCTTTGATTGAATCAGGAAGAATAGCTGATGCTACTACCCAAATCAATGATATTAGAGCAAGAGCGGGCTTGGCCCCTCTTGCCGCAGCAGCAACCATGGCAGATTTGCAGCAGGAAAAACGAGTGGAGATGGCCTTTGAGCCACACAGGTGGGCTGACATTGTACGATGGGGAATAGGTCCACAATTATTTCCTAACTGGGAAGACAGGTTTAGCCTATTTCCATTTCCGCTTTCTGAAATTGATAGATCTGATGGAATGCTCACTCAAAACCCTGGTTATTAAAAATAATGACGGTAAAACGTTTGGTTAATTTGGATTAGGCAGCTATTTTTTTAGTCGTTTAAACATCAAAAAGGGGGGCGATTACCTCCCTTTTTTTATTTTTTCAATCAAATAAATTGTATGGTTAGGGAGACATGGCCTTTTTGGTTCAATTTGCTTAATTCATCTAAGTAACACATGATAAGCATTATTCATCTGTTGAGAGTTTTGCCGTTAACTCTCATTTTAGGAGCCTGCAGTTTGTTGCCCGACCAGACCCTGTTCCAATTAATTAATTCATCTGAGAGCGGCATAGATTTCTCTAATAACTTGATTTATGACGACTCCTTGTCTGTTTTAGATTTTGAGTACATGTATAATGGCGCAGGAGTGGCCGCTGGGGATGTGAATAACGACGGGCTGGTTGATCTATACTTTACTGGTAATATGGTATCTGGACGCCTATATATCAATCTGGGTGATTTGAAATTCCAGGACATAACTGCTTCTGCTGGTGTAGAAACCATTGGTTGGTCTAACGGAGTCACTATGATTGACATTAATCAGGATGGTTACAAGGACATCTATGTATGCAGGGGTGGACCGCGAGGCACTGACGAAAAGCTTAGGGCAAACCTCCTCTTTATTAATCAAGGGGATAATACTTTTATCGAATCCGCTGCTGAATTTGGACTTGCCGATACCGACTACACGGTTCAGACCACATTTTTGGATTTTGACAAAGATGGGGACCTTGACGTGTATCTACTAAGCAACGCATTGGTCGACTATAACAGGAATACATCGAGACCAAGAAATTTGGATGGGAAAGCTCCCTCTGTTGATAAATTTTATGTTAATAATGGGGATAATACATTCACCGATATATCTACAAATGCTGGGATTCTTATCGAAGGATTCGGACTTGGAGTTCAGGTCTGTGATATTAATAACGATAGTTGGCCTGACCTGTACATTTCCAATGACTTCCTCACTGATGATTTGATATACATTAATCAGCAAAATGGAACTTTTATCAATGAGGCAAGCAAGTATTTAAAGCATCAAACCTTTAATGGTATGGGTAATGATCTGGCTGATTTTAATAACGATGGCTTGACAGATATCGTGGTCCTTGATATGTATCCCGCCGACAATAAAAGAAGGAAACTTACCATGATGGGTAATAACCATGATGAGTTTCACACCGGTTTGTCATATGGTTATCAGCCTCAGTACGTCCGTAATACCCTACAACTGAACAATGGTAATGGTACATTTAGTGAGATAGGTCAGCTAGTAGGAATTGAAGCAACTGATTGGAGCTGGTCTGCTCTATTTGCTGATTACGACAATGATGGATTAAAAGACCTCTTCATCACAAATGGATACCGACAAGATATTACTAACCTTGATTTTATGGTTTATGGGCAACAGGTTTTACAAATGGGTACTCCCGAAGCCAACAGGAGGCAACGAATGGAGGCTTTGAACAAATTGCCGGGGATTAAACTACCAAATTATAGTTTTAAGAATAGAGGGAACTTAACCTTTAGTGATGAAACTGAATCCTGGGGATTAACTGAGCCAACCTACTCTAATGGAGCAATTTATGCTGATCTTGATAATGACGGGGATCTTGATTTAGCAATTAATAATATCGACGATAAGGCTTTCCTCTACGAAAACCGAATTGATGAATCGGCGGAAGACTTACCTAATTACCTAAGAATTAAATTGAAAGGCCCTAAGGGCAATAAGGAAGGGATAGGTGCAAAAGTGTATTTAAAATATCAGGACAAGATTCAATTTCATTATTTCACACCAGTTAGAGGATATCTATCAGCGGTTGAACCACTTCTACATTTCGGATTAGGTACGATATCACAAATTGACCAAGTAGAAGTGATATGGCCCGATGATAAAGTTCAGGTTTTGAACAACATATCCAGCAACCAGGTAATCTCTATCAATCATGAGGATGCAAATGATATCTACGTCGGGCAAGTTGACACGAAGGCAACCAAAAGTTTGAATTTCGCAAATGAGGAGACAGGGATTGACTACAAGCATCAAGAAAATGAATTCGTGGATTTCAAACTACAGCCCCTGCTACCCCACATGCACTCCAAAAACGGACCAGGAATTGCCGTTGGAGATACTAATGATGACGGTCTGGAGGATTTCTATGTAGGCGGAGCTGCCGGTTTCTCTGGTGAACTATTCATTCAAAATTCAAACGGCCAGTTTAGTAGAAAGAAATTGAAACTTGACAGTGTATCCGAGGACTTAGGCGTGCTACTTTTTGATGCCGATGGCGATACTGATCTGGACTTATATATTGTTAGCGGAGGATCATCACAAAGCCCAAATTCCAGTCTTTTTAAAGACAGATTATATGTAAATGATGGGTCGGGAAATTTCGAAATATCGAACGCATTGCCTGATGTTTCGGAAAGCGGATCATGCGTCATAGCGGCTGATTATGATAAGGATGGCGATATGGATCTATTTGTCGGTGGCCGAGTTGTACCTGGTGTTTATCCAAGTAGTCCAAAGAGTTTTCTGCTTAGAAATGATTCACAGAATGGTGTCGTAAAATTTACAGATATCACGCCTAAAGAATTGTCAAAAATAGGAATGGTTACCTCTGCTTTATGGACAGACTATGACAATGATGGCTGGCAGGATCTTATGTTAGTAGGCGAATTCATGCCAATAACCTTCTTTAAAAACGATAAGGGCAACCTCGTGCAACCCACACGCACACCCATAATCACACCCACACACGGTTGGTGGAATAGCCTTGTAGCTGGTGATTTTGATAATGATGGTGATACCGATTATCTGGCAGGGAACCTTGGACTGAATTCAAAATTTAGAGTTAGCTCTGAAGAGCCACTTTGCATTTATGCCAAAGATTTTGACAAGAATGGTAGGCTTGATCCTGTGATGTGCTATTATGTTCAGGGTGAAAATTACTTGGCTCATTCCAGGAACGATCTAATTGAACAGATAAGTGCTATGAGAACAAGGTTCAGAACATACGCCGATTATGCTGAGGCCACATTTGATGAATCATTTCTTAAATCAGAAATTGAAGATGCCCTCATTGTAAAAGCCGAAATGTTTGAAAGTAGCTACATAATGAATAATGGAAATGGGGAGTTTACGATAACCTCCCTGCCTACCGAGGCTCAAGTCTCCCCAATTTTTGGTATGACCACTAGCGATGTAGATGAAGATGGAAACCTCGATGTCTTGCTTGTGGGTAATTTTTATCCTAATGAAGTAGCTACGGGACGGTATGATGCCTCAATAGGACTGATGCTTAAAGGAGATGGTACTGGTCAATTCACTTCGATAAGAGCCACTGAGTCTGGCCTGTTTGCTGATAAGGATGGACGTGGAATGGCGAGATTGAACATGCCAGAAGGGGACCTATTCATAGTAGCTAATAATTCTGATAGCGTTATGGTTTTTAAAGCAAACCAAAAAGTAGGTGAGTTGTTCAGACCAGAAACGAACGATGCTTTCGCACTAATTAGATACAAGGACAACAGAATTAGTAAAGTGGAGTTTTACCACGGATCCACTTATTTATCTCAGTCATCTCGTTCGATGATATTAACAGATAATATGAAATCCGTTGATGTGACAAACTTTATGGGTGAAAACAGGAAGATCAGGTAAAGATGGGAGAAGGGGTTAAATCATGCTTATTGATTCTATTAATTTCCTGGTTATCAATCGCATGCAAAGAAGGTGCAGTTTTTAAGCAACTTTCAGCTAGTAGAACGGGAATTGATTTCAGTAATGAAATCAAAGAAGATGACCGATATAATGTCTACAACTTCATGAATATTTATACGGGTGCTGGAGTGTCTGCCGGAGACATTAATAACGATGGACTTACCGATCTATACTTCAGTGGTAATATGGTCTCCGGTCGGCTTTATCTTAACCAGGGCAACTTAAATTTCCTGGACATAACTGAAACCTCGGGCATTGAAAACACACGTTGGGGCACCGGTACTGTAATGACAGATATCAATCAGGACGGATGGACTGACATATATATTACTGTATCGGGAAGTGATGATATAGGTGAGAGGGCCAACATGCTTTATATCAACAATGGCGACAATACATTTTCAGAAAGTGCTGCTAAATTTGGCATTGCTGATACCAGGCAGGCCATGCATTCTGCTTTTTTCGATTATGACCGTGATGGTGACCTGGATTTATTTATTATCGTCAATCCCGCGGCTTATGAGAATTCTGTCAATACTGCGCAACCAAGAAAATTGAATGGAGAATCTCCCAGTACTGATGTGCTTTATAGGAACAATGGGGATAATACCTTCACTGATGTGTCAAGGGAGGCTGGAATATTAGTAGAAGGCTATAGCCTTGGACTGGCTATTTCAGATATCAATAAAGACCAATGGCCGGATATCTATATCTCAAATGATTTTATTGGTAATGATGTGCTCTACATGAATAATGGCGACGGCACATTCTCAGATCGCATTAGTGACCATATCAAGCACACCAGTTATGCGGGCATGGGCAATGATATTTCGGATATCAATAATGACGGGCTTGTGGACATTATGGTATTAGATATGAGGCCAAATGACAACAAGCGACAGAAGCTTATTATTTCGTCAACAGGTTATGACCGATTTCAATTGATGTTGAATACCGGTTACGACCCTCAGTACACCCGTAACACCTTACAACTAAACCGTGGTGGTGGGCTATTTAGTGAAATCGGATTTATGTCGGGAGTCAGCAGTACTGATTGGAGTTGGAGTTCATTATTGGCTGACTACGATAATGATGGAGATCGAGACCTCTTCGTTACCAATGGATTTTTACGTGATTTAGGAAATCTTGATTATATCCACTATAGCACCATTTACAACAACTCCATGGGTGATAGGAAGATAAAAATTGAAAACAAACTGGATGCTATTAGTTCTCTTGAAGGTGCGGATTTAGTAGACTTTGTTTTCGAGAATAAGGGAAATGCAATGTTTGAGGACAGAACTAAGGAATGGGGTATTTATGAAAAAGGATTTTCGAACGGTGCCTTGTACGCAGATCTAGACAATGACGGTGATTTGGAAATTGTAGTGAATACAATTAATGGTGCTGCTCATGTTTATGAGAACAAAAGTAGTGGTCAACCCGGAAAGAATTTTCTAAAAGTCAGATTAGAGGGAAAGAGCGGAAATAAGGAAGGTTTAGGCTCCAAAATTAGCGTGAGAGCCGATGATCAAGTACAATATTATGAGCATTTTACCTCCAGAGGGTATGAATCCAGCATTGATCCCTTGGTCCATTTTGGCATGGGAAAGGCAGAAGATATCGATGAGATTGAGATCATTTGGCCTGATGGTAGCTTCCAGGTAATAAAGCACATTGCCTCTAATCAGCTAATCATTCTTAAACAGTTTGAGGCCGAAATAGGGCCATTCAAAAAAAGTGCCATACAAAAAGAAACTTTGCTAAAGGATATTTCCCGAACCAGCGGCTTGAACTTCCAACATAAGGAGGACGATTATGTCGATTTCAAAAATCAACCGGTTATTCCCCATATGCATTCAAAGGGAGGGCCGGGGATTGCAGTGGCGGATGTCAACAGTGACGGTTTGGAGGATTTTTACATTGGAGGAGCAACCGGCCAATCAGGTCGACTTTATATACAACAAACTAATAGTGAATTTGAGTCAGTAGTAATCACTATCGATTCTGCCGCTGAAGAAATGGGTCTATTGTTTTTTGATGCGGACAACGATTCAGACCAGGATCTATATATCGGTAATGGTGGTACTTCTTTTCTAAAGGATGCTCCTCAGTATAAAGACAAGTTATTGGTTAATGATGGCAATGGTAATTTTAGCCTTTCAGAAGGTGGTTTACCACAGATCTTGACTAGTACTTCATGTGTTGTAGCTTCTGATTACGATAAAGACGGTGATTTGGACTTATTTGTCGGAGGTAGAGTTGTGCCAGGTGCATATCCAATGCCTCCAAATAGTTATTTGCTAAGAAATGATTCGCAAAGTGGTAAACCAAAATTTACAGATATCACGCCTAAAGAATTGTCGAAAATAGGAATGGTTACCTCCGCTTTATGGACAGACTATGACAATGATGGCTGGCAGGATCTTATGTTAGTAGGCGAATTCATGCCAATAACCTTTTTTAAAAACGCTAAGGGCAACCTCGTGCAACCCACACCCTCACCTATAATCACACCCACACACGGTTGGTGGAATAGTCTTGTAGGTGGAGATTTTGACATGGATGGTGACATTGATTATTTGGCTGGGAACCTTGGTTTGAATAGTCGATTTCAGGCCACGCCCGATGAGCCACTGTGTATTTATGCCAGCGATTATAACAAGGACGGCAAGATTGATCCCCTCATGTGCTACTATATTGAAGGTGAGAATTATATAGCACATACCCGTGATGATATTATTAAGCAGGTCAACGCAATGCGGGTACGTTTTAAGACCTACGAATCTTATGCCAATGCCACATTTGAAGAGTCTTTTCTTCCTGAAGAATTAGAGCAGGCATACTTAGTCCAAAGTGTGCGATTTCAAAGTAGTTATATTGAAAATTTAGGAGAAGGTCGATTTGCGATTGAAGATTTGCCGTGGGAAACCCAGGTGGCACCAATTTTTGGAATGGTAGCCGATGACTTTGATGGCGATGGTTATTTGGATGTCCTTGCCGTTGGTAACTCTTATGCGACTGAAGTGTCTACAGGGAGATATGATGCGTCTGTGGGCACATTTCTAAAAGGCAATGGACAAGGGCAATTTTACCCCACCAATCTGGAAGAAAGTGGGTTTTCAGTTGACACAGATGCCAAAGGATTGGTTCGTCTTTACCTGGAAAATAATATGCAATTGATCTTGGTTGGAAATAATTCAGACAATTTAGCAGTATATGCTGTTAATGCTGGCAGGGATAGTTTCAAACCATCTCCAACAGACGCTTATGCGCTGATCACAAACAAGAACGGATCTGTTTATAAGCAGGAATTCTACTATGGATCCACCTACCTGTCTCAATCCTCCAGAAGGATCAATCTAAATAGTGATTTTAAAAAAATGGAGGTCGTAGATTTTCAAGGAAAAAATAGGGAAGTAATGATTAACAGTCTCATAATTCAATGAAAGGACTCGCACTTATATCGACTTTGATTCTCGCAATAGGTTGTCAACCTGAATACAATATTGGCAAACTCAATGAGTTCTCAGAATTCCAGTTGTCGAAATGGAACCGTAAACTATCCGATGTAATCATTGCCGATATTTTCACACCTCCTGTTGCCAGTCGAATTTATGCATACCCAAACATTGCGGCATACGAAGCAATGAAATTCCTCGATCGAGAAAAAAAGTCACTGTCTGATAAACTCAATGGCTTCGAAACAGGTCCGGCTCCAGATGCTGAAGGCGAGTACTATTTGCCATTATCTGGAATTATCGCATTTACTACTGTTGCACAACAGTTGGTTTATAATGGCCCCAGAATCGATGAATTAGAGGCCAAATACCTGGAAGATATTAGAAGTGTCGGCATTAGTTCTTCAGTTTATCAAAGATCAGTTGACTTTGGTAGAGAAGTTGGTCAGCACATTTTGGAGTGGGCAACCAGGGATGGTTATAACGAAAGAACCGCCAATATTGGTTACATGGTAAATGATGATCCCGGACGCTGGAGACCTACACCGCCTGATTATGCGGAGAGTATCGAACCTTATTGGAATACGATTAGACCATTTGTCATTGATTCAGCGAATCAATTTAATCCCGGAGTACCTACAAAGTTTGATACCATACCCGGCTCAGAATTCCATAAGGGTACTTTGGAAGTCTATGAGGTGGTAAAATCAATAGATGAAGAGAAGCTTCAAATAGCCAAGTTCTGGGATTGTAACCCCAACATCTCTTACACCCAGGGGCACGTCATGTACTTTCATCAGCAGATATCACCAGGAGGTCATTGGATACACATTACATGCCAGGTGATTGAAGCAGAAGAACTGACCGAACTTGAATCAGCCGAGTCCATGGCCAAAGTTGCCATAACCATTGCTGACGCTTTTATCAGTTGTTGGGATGAGAAGTACAGGAGCAGTTTGGTTCGTCCGGAAACTTATATCAATCGATATATTGACAAGGATTGGATGCCCATTTTACAAACACCGGCATTCCCGGAGCATACCAGTGGTCATAGTGTTGCCTCGGCCAGTGCAGCAACCATGTTGACACATTTGTTTGGGGAAAACTATTCTTTCGCGGATTCAACCGAGGTGCCTTTTGGGCTTCCTATTAGAAAATTCGAGTCTTTCAAAGCTGCCTCCGAGGAAGCGGCTATCAGTCGGCTATATGGAGGTATTCATTACATGCCGGCAATTGAAAACGGAGTTATTCAAGGTCGAAATATTGGTCAATTTATTGTGAGTCAATTTCAAAGAAAATAGAATGAGAGTAATGATTATTTGTATCTATAGTTTGATAGGATTTTTGTTCGTCATCAATGCGAACGCTCAGGAGATAATCTCAATTCCAACTCAAAATATTGAAATAGAAGTTGTCCGGGATGTAAACGAATGGGAATTAAGTTGGTCAGTTAAGCAATTAGAAAAAGACCTTGTTCAACTTGATTTAGCGTTTAAAGGCTCCAAACCCATTTCTCCCTCAAAAGTTCTTCTTAAATGGAAAACAACTGCGTATGGCATTGCTGGTATATGGCATCCGGTATTGGGAACAAATAAAAGTATTAAACCTGATTGGGCAGGAGATATGATCAAATCACGTGCTGCTGTGAATGCGCCTGTATTTAGCTATTTCGCCCATGATGACAGTAACCTACTTACTGTCGCCTCATCGGAAGGGGTCAATACTGTGAGCATGCATGGTTCAATTCGAGAAGAGGACGCACAATTGCATAGCAGATTAAGCTTGTTTACCGAGTCAATGCCAGCGATGACAAGCTATAAAACCAGCGTCTTAATCGATGCCCGAAGTATTTCATTTGATCAGACGCTACAGAGGGTTGCAAAATGGTGGGAATCCTTTGAAGGTCTAAAGCCTGCTTCAGTTCCTGATTTGGCCAGATATCCGATGTACTCGACTTGGTATTCCTATCATCAGTCTATTGTGACAGAAGAACTAATAGCGGAGTGTGAGAAATCTTATCAATTGGGTTACAGGACAATAATAGTCGATGACGGTTGGCAGACTTTGGATGGCAATAGAGGTTATGCCTTCACTGGCGACTGGAAGCCAGACAGGATTCCCGATATGGCCGGTTTTGTAGATGATGTGCACAAGACTGGTATGAAATTCATGCTTTGGTATTCTGTGCCATTCGTTGGGATAAAATCAGAAGCCTATGAAAGGTTTAAGGGTAAGTTTTTATTTGAACGAACGGGCTTGGACGCTTTTGTATTGGATCCACGTTATCCCGAAGTACGTCAATACTTAATTGACATCTACAAGAATGCCCTGACTGAATGGGATCTTGACGGATTCAAGTTGGACTTCATCGATGACTTTCATGCAGTCGATGACACAGAATTGACTTTGGATGACGGTCGAGATTTTGCTTCAGTTAATGAAGCGGTGGATCGTATGATGACCGACATTATCAAAGAGTTAAAAGCGCTTGATCCTGATGTTTTGATCGAATTCAGGCAGAGGTACATAGGACCAGCGATGAGAAAATATGGTAATATGTTCAGGGCAGCTGATTGTCCTAATGACGCCGTGACTAACAGGGTTAGAATTACGGATTTAAGACTTATTAGTGGAAATACTGCGGTTCACTCAGATATGTTAATGTGGGATAAAAATGAACCTGTCGAAACTGCGGCTCTGCAACTATTAAATATCATGTTTAGTGTGCCTCAACTCTCTGTCAGGCTTGATGATATTCCGGAGGATCACTTAAAAATGGTCGCATTTTATACAGATTACTGGAATAAGAATAAGGAAGTTTTGTTGGATGGAAAATTTAGTGCCATTCAACCACTGGCGAGCTATCCGATTATTTCTTCTACCCATAACGACCACCAAATTGTGGGACTCTACGGAGATCGTTGGGTTGATCTAAAGAATTTAACCAACCAGGTTGATATAATTAATGGCAAAACATCATCAGACGTACTCTTGAAAGTAACCTCGGGCGAGAGGAAATACGAATCCGTAGTGTACAATAGCGTTGGTGAAGTTGTGTCTTCCAGGAGTGTCCTTCTCAAGGAAGGGATAAATGGTTTCACAGTTCCACCATCTGGATTACTAACCTTAAATGCTAAATGATACGATCATGATCAAAAACGATTTAACCATGAGAATTAATAGCAAAATCAAGGCGTTGGTTGCCAGATTACCAGCATTCCATCGGGTGTTGACCTTACTCGTATTTGTTATTGTTCTGTCTTCTTGTCAACAGGATTTGGAAACTGCATCACGTCCGAATATTCTTTGGTTTTATGTGGAAGACATCTCTCCGAATTTGAGTTGTTACGGGGACGATAACGTGAATACACCAAACATAGATGAGCTGGCCAGTAATGGTGTGAAATTTACCAATACGATTATGCCTGCAGCTGTTTGTTCACCAACCCGATCAGCGATCATTACGGGGGCGATGCAAACGACGCTAGGAACCCATAACCATCATAGTTCAAGAACCGTTGCATCGGCTATTGAACTACCCGAAGCGGTAAGAACTTTACCAGAACTGTTTAGGGATCAGGGCTATTTTACTTTCAACCAAGGCAAAGACGATTACAATTTCGTCTATAACCGAGACAGTCTTTATTCCGGAAAATTTAGAGATAATGGAATGTACGGCTTGGTGGGTGAAGAAATTGACTGGACTTTAAAATCAGACAATCAACCCTATTTTGGTCAGATTCAATTTCACGGAAACAAACATATATATAGAGAGACCTTCCAGGATGAAGTAGTGAGGCAGATCAATCCTGATGAAATGGTCCTGCCCGACTATTACCCACAGGCTGATTTTATGAAAGAAGAATGGGCATCTTACCTGGAGTCAGTCGAATTAACAGACAAGAATGTTGGAGATGTAATGATGAAGCTGAGTGCGGGAGGATTATTGGATAATACCTATGTTTTTTTCTTTTCGGACCATGGTATGAGGTTGTGGCGTCACAAGCAATTTTTATATGAGACTGGTTTAAAGGTTCCGTTCATTTTGGCTTATTACGGGGAGAACGGCAAAATCCAAAAGGGGACAACCAATACAGATCTAATTAGCGGTCTGGATATAGGAACCACTTCACTTGGATTAGCCAACATCGAGATACCCAACTATACGGAAGGAAAAGATTTTTTAGCAAAAGAGTATCAGCCGCGTGAATTTGTGGTATCAGCCCGAGATAGATGCGATTTCACTATTGATCGGATTAGGTCGGTTCGTACCAGCAAGTTTAAGTATATCAAGAATTTCAAAACAGATCGTCCCTATATGCAGCCTAATTATCGTGATGATTGGGACATCACTAAAAAGATTCGGCAAATGTATGCAGATGGTGAGCTTAATGAATTGCAATCACGCTTCTGGTCAAATGAGAGACCAGCTGAGGAGCTTTACAATCTGGATGACGATCCTGATGAAATCGAGAATCTGGTAACTAATCTCAATTACCGCGAAGAATTGGAGAGACATCGTAAAATCTTGGAGGACTGGATATTGCAAACAGACGATAAGGGCCAGTATCCTGAAAACATTGAGGGTTTGAGGTTCATGTATGAGATCTGGGGCGAAAAATGTGTGAACCCGGAATACGATGTGCTCAAGGGAAGTTAAAGAAGGTTCTCATTGAGTATTGAATTTGAATTTATATGACCATACCTACTTTAAATCTTAAAAGACCGCTTGATCAAATAAGCGTAGATAGTATATCTATTGAGTCATCAAATGAACTCGAAATTCATCTTGAACAATTGTACAAGAAGGATGGGCTTTTGATTCTAAAATTGAACATCAGCTCGGATGCTCCTCAATCACCCCAACCAGTTTCGTTAAAATGGAAAATTCCAGCGCATAATGTTAAAGGAGTTTGGCACTCATCATCTTTATATGAAAAAAGACTAAAAGCTGATTGGGAATTAACTCCGTATGAATCCAGAGTCTCGGTAAACAGCCCTGTTTTATGTTTGTTTGGGCATGATGACTCCAACTGTTTCACTTTCGCCAGTTCAGATGCGGTTCATGCCTTGAATTTTGACGCCAAACTTCGTGAAGAGGATAGCTTTATATACTGTCACATCACCTTTTTTGAAGAACCACATTCGAAAATTTTAGAGTACAGTTGTGAATTAAGATTTGATTCGAGACCCGTGATGTACAACAAAGCTTTGAATGATGTCTCTAAATGGTGGGAGGATCATGATGATCTGCGGCCAACACTGGTTCCTTCCTCTGCATTTTTACCGGTTTATTCTACCTGGTACTCCTATCATCAGGACTTATCAGTAGAAAAATTATTAGGGGAATGTAAGCTGGCTCGGGATATGGGTTATGGAACAATCATCATCGATGATGGTTGGCAAACAATTGACAACAATAGAGGCTACGATTATACTGGTGATTGGCAGGCGGTCCGAATTAAAGACATGAGTTCTTTCGTAGCTCAGGTCCATGACCTGGGTATGAAATTCCTTGTGTGGTATTCGGTGCCTTTTTGTGGTAAGAAATCAAGGGCATATCAAAAGTTCAAGGGAAAGTTTTTGACAGAAAATCATAGGTGGGCACCAGTCTTTGATCCGAGATACCCGGAAGTGCGTCAATATTTGATCGGTGTATATGCATCGGCACTCAAGGAGTGGAACCTGGACGGATTTAAGCTTGATTTTATAGATGATTTCAAGGCTTATCCAGAAACAGTTTTGACAGCAGAAAATGGCAGAGATTATGCTTCTGTCAATGAAGCTACAGATAAGTTATTAGAGGGCGTGATCGCTGAACTCAAAAGTATTAAAGCTGACGTATTGATTGAGTTCCGACAAAATTATGTAGGACCGGCAATGCGAAAATACGGGAATATGTTTAGGGCATTTGATTGTCCAAATGATAGCCAGACCAACCGGATTCGAACAACTGATGTGAGGTTGCTTGCTGGCAATTCTGCAGTTCATTCAGATATGTTTACCTGGCACTATGATGAGCCCGTTGAAGTTGCTGCTCTTCAATTTTTAAACGTTTTATTCACCGTTCCGCAAGTTTCGGTTAGGCTGGATGAATTGAACAGTGACCATCGCAGAATGCTAAAATTCTTAACAACTTATTGGGTTAAGAACAAAGACGTTCTCCAGAGTAGTTGCTTTCATCCATCCAGACCACAAGCTAATTATCCGGTCTTGAGAGGTGAGACCGAAAATAAATGTATCATATCTGTTTATGAGGACTACTTTGTAAAAGTATCTGGCCACACTGATATTGATATAGTTAATGCCAAGCTCAGTAATAACGTGGTGGTTATGATAGCAGGGGAGGATGAGAATTATGACGCTACCATCTACAATTGTTTGGGTGATCCAATTAGGAAAGAGCCTATAACACTTTCAACTAAAGCTCAGGTAATAAATATTCCAAGTTCTGGTATAGCACAGCTAAAATTGAAATCGGGATAAATTATGGAGAATGCAATCGGTACAATTGATATAGTAGTAATAGCGATATACTTTGTTGTAGTTTTTGCTATTGGTATTGGGGTAGCCCTGAAGACCAAAAGTTCTGATGACCTTTTTTTAGGAGGAAGGTCACTAACCTGGGGGTTTATCGGTCTTTCTCTTTTTGCTTCCAACATTTCTACCTCTACTATTATGGGCTTGTCCGGTGCTGCCTACAATTCCGGGATAGCTCAGTCCATGTATGAGTGGATGTCTGGCATTCCCCTGATTATTGCGGCCATTGTTTTTGTGCCCCTTTATTTGAAATCAAAGATTACCACCATTCCGGAGTTTTTGATGCTTCGCTATGACAGGAGATCACAGGTGATTTTTTCACTCCTTACCATTTTCGCCAGCATTGTTGTGGAAACTGCCGGAGGTCTTTACGCCGGAGCTATTGTGATGAAGACTTTTTTCCCTAACCTGGTCATTTGGCAAACAACATTTGTTCTTGCGTTTATAGCTGGTCTATATACCGCATTCGGGGGTCTCAAAGCAGTTGTTTACACTGATGCCTTACAAGCCTTAATTCTCATTATCGGATGTGGAATCCTGACCTTTATGCTGTTTGAGCGATTGGATTTTTCGTGGGACACGGTTGTTGCTTCGGCTCCAGCAAATCACTTTTCAGTAGTTCGTCCAATAGATGATCCAAGCCTTCCCTGGCCAGGTATTTTCTTTGGGGTACTCTTACTTGGCTTTTGGTATTGGTCTACCAACCAATATATAGTTCAGAGAATTTTAGGAGCTAAGGATTTACAACATGCCAGATGGGGTGTAATACTAGCTGGATTTCTTAAGATTATTCCTCTTTTCATTATGGTAATACCAGGTGCGATGGCCATTAGCTTATTCCCGGGATTAGAAAACGGAGATATGGTCTTCCCCACAGCTGTGACTAGCGTTTTGCCGGCTGGCCTTGTAGGACTGGTTATGGCAGGATTAATATCCGCCATAATGAGTAGTGTAGACTCCACGCTGAATTCTTCCTCCACATTGATAGTCATCGACTTTATTAAACCGGCCAAGCCAGACCTGACTCCAGCTCAGGTTACCAACTATGGCAGGATTACAACAATAATCTTAATGGTAGTTGCCGCGGGTTGGGCACCTATGATTGCTAACTTTGGCGGTATTTGGGCATACCTCCAACAAATGTATGCCATGTTTGTTCCGGCAGTGGTTATTATTTTTTTAGTTGGTGCATTTTACAAAAAGGGAAATGCGGAAGGCGCCTTTTGGACATTGATTATAGGAACATCTATTGGGATTGGATTTTTCGTGCTGCAACAAATGGGACTCTGGCAATTGCATTATACAATTACTGTGGGAGTAACTACCGCAATCTCAGGCCTTATATTTTGGATAGTAAGTTCCAATTCTCAGGCACCATCGGCTGAGGTCGTGGCTAATTATACATTTTCAAGTGAATTGGTAAATGAGGACAACCACGGTTTACCATGGTATAAAAATTATATTAATCAGATTTATCTTTTGGCGGCGGTCATATTACTGGTATTGATCATACTTTGGTAAACAATGAGCGACACACTACGCATTTCTTTTGAAGACAAGTATGGTTTACAGCCAGACCTTATTGTATCGTCACCAGGTAGAATTAACCTGATCGGTGATCACACTGACTATAATGACGGTTTGGTGCTTCCTGCTGCTATTGACAAGCATCTTGAACTGGCATTTTTAAGAAATGACAGCGAGATCGTTAACGTTGAATCCAGGGACTTTGATCAATCGTTTAGTTGTAAACACAACATTGAAGTAGTGGAGCATGATGGATGGAGTAGCTATTTGGAATCTGTCTTGGTGATATTAGGAAAACATGGACATCAAATTGGAGGTTGCGATATTGTTTTTGGGGGTAATATTCCCGCTGGAGCTGGATTAAGTTCGTCTGCAGCATTGAATTGTGGATTGATTTTTGGTATAGGGAAATTATTCGGATTAGAGTTGTCTGATCTGGATGTGATCACAATGGCCCAGGAGGCCGAGCACCTTATTGGCTTGAAATGCGGAATCATGGATCAATTCGCTGTCCTGCATGGCAAGGAGAACTGTTTCATTGAATTGGATTGTCGTGATTTATCCTTTAAATTATACTCCTCAGATTTTGCAGAACATTCAATCGTTCTATTGGATACGAGGGTGAAACACAAACTTACAGAATCAGCATATAATAGGAGAAGGCAAGAGTGCGAGGAAGTCTTAACGGCTATCAAATCCTTCGATAATACCGTTACTTCAGTAAGAGATATACAGGAATGTCATCTTGACAAGGCCATTGATAAGGTAGATCCGATGTCTTTGAGAAGAGTACGGTATGTTTTGAATGAGAATCAAAGGGTAACTGAAGCTGGAAAGGCGCTCCTTGAGAAAAATTATAATAGGTTGGGTGAATTGCTGTTCGAATCTCACAAAGGGCTCAGTGAAGAGTATGAAGTCAGTTGTACTGAGTCTGACTTTTTGGTTGCCCTTGCGATGGAAAATGCTCATGTTATCGGAGCACGGCAGATGGGAGGAGGATTTGGTGGTTGTATCATTACAATTATTAAAAAAGGATTCGAGG
>JAJCYL010000020.1 GCA_029262955.1 Cytophagales bacterium
CTTTAATAAAGGAGTTTGAAAAGATTTGTAGCCACCTCATTAAAGCAGAACAGAGGTTACAAGAAAGATGCAAGGAAGTGACAGGTTACCATTGGAATGATACAAGCAAAATGTCACAAAAGAAAAAAATTGAAGTACTTGTTCAAGATAAAATATCCGAATCGCTACGTGAAAAAAGTGATATACTACAATGGGAAAAAAGTAGTCATTCCGTTAGTGTTTTCGGGCAGACTACCAGAGGTGAAACTTTAGCGTATGATTTCGAAAATAATGAACTTGATTGGACTGTTAAGTTAAAAAGGTTAAGTCCATATCAAATATCGAACTTTATTGACTACCACATTAAGTATACTACAATACCACAGTCACAATTCTTAAGCCAGATTACCACTCTTGTCAAGCACTCTGGCAGACAGTTGACTGATGATTTTAAGAATGACTTTTTGGAAAAAGTTGCAACCATCAAGAGTCATATCCAATTACAATCTACGGTTGACAAAGGTCATCAACAGAATGTTTTCAATGATCATGAAAGGTCGAAACTTACAAACTCAGAACAGCTACGTTCGAAACTCAAAGAGTATAAGTTCAATCATTACTTGGAAACGAAAGGCTACCCTGAATCGGTACTTTCTAAACTTATCTTAACCAATCAAATGCCATATGCAATGGCTCTATTTGTTGAGACCGATTATTTCGAATATTTAAAAACAGAATTTGGAGGTGGATACAAAAATAAGACATTCAAAATCCTATCAACCATCTTCAATGTAAATGAGCGCAGAATCAAAGGGAATATCAATGTCCTTGCATCAAAATCAAAGGAGTGTAAGCTGGAATACACAAGTCACAAATATAAAGATCAAGTAAAAAAAGACATTGAAGGACTATTAGAGGGACGGTAACCCTCCTATCCGCCCCAAATCACCCATTTACCATTGCCAAAAAAACAATGGAAATGGAAGGAAAAATTAGTTTAGAAGATTTACCCTCGATTGTATCACATCTGTCTGATGAGGTCGTCTCTCTCAGGTATCTTATTCAAGATCATTTTGACAAAGAACCTTTAGAAAATAGATGGCTATCCATAGAACAGCTCTGTGAATATCTGCCAGGAAATCCCGCTAAGGCCACAATCTATACCAAAGTTCAAAAGAGAACTATCCCCCATAAGAAGGTAGCAAAACGACTTGTATTTCATAAGGGCGAAATCGATGAATGGCTAATGAGTCAAAGTCGAAAAACGGTCAATGAAATAAGTCAGGAAGTTGAGCAGAATCTAACGAAAGGAGTTAGGAATGACTAATCCATTTAAGATTCAATTGGAAAGGGTCCATAAGGCATTTTACGCCAAACCTATGACCATGAAAGAGGCCGATCGGTTGACAGGGATTATGCGTGAGAACATATGCCGCCATTGCCGAAGTCTCAGACTTGCAGGAAGGCTCTTTGCTATTAGGAAAAGAAGATGTAGCGTCACCGGTTACCCACATGTAACGGAGTGGACGACTAATCCAAATTTAGCACCAAAGTCTAATCAATTAAAGCTGTTTTGATAGTGGTAGACTTCGTCAAAGTGCATCTCAGGAATATTAATTTGAGTGATTTAATCAATCATTCTGAGTTAGATTTCATCGGTCAATATTCTGTCTCGGAAGGTGATGTCAAAATAGACAGAAGGATCATTGCCAAGTACAATGGATTAAAGTTTATCATCTACCCAAATGAGTACGTCGAGCTACAAGGTAGCCTACATAAGTATTATAACCTTGGGTTACATAATTGGAATGATTTCCATTTCTCTGACCTACAATCTGTACTCAATCAACTTGAAGAGAACTTCTCGTTAGAACTCGATTGCTGTGTCATTCAAAACATTGAATTAGGGGTCAATTTAAGCCCCGCTGTGGCCACCAAAATGATTCTAGATGGTTTACTCTATCATAGGTCAAAACCCTTTGAGAGGACGTCTACTCATCGCCCTGGGTACATAAAACAGGTGCAGCATGAGCGCTATAGAATTAAGGCTTATGATAAGCGATTGCAGTACTGCCAAATGGGATTAAATGACCCTCGGTTTAGGTACGAGTTAAGCTATAAAAAGATGGTCGATATTAATGAATTGGGTATACATACTCTTAATGATCTTAAGGGTGATCGCTGGCACCTTCCGGCACTGAAGCTGCTAATTAAAACATGGGATAAAGTCATGTTATACGACTATACCATCAGAAAAGATCAGCTTAATGATCATCAAAGAGAAACGAGAATACATCAATGGCAGAATGCCAGCTATTGGCTGAATCTGACAAAGCAATTACGGCACAAACAAAAGAAAAAATATAATGAGTGTATGAAGAATAATTCAGATCAATTACATACGGAAATCAAGTACCAAATAGATAAGAAATGGCGTGAGCTTTCACAGGGGGGTATACCAATTAACCAGAAGGAATCTATTGAGCGATTACCAATTAACACTTCAATTATAGAGTTAAACGGTAAACCCCAACCAAATGAACACTACGTCATGAATGAATTAATCCAAGTAGTAAGAATTGATGGAGTAGATAGATGGTTTACAAAAGTTTACAATTCCGATAGCGGAAGGGTTAATTCAAGATATTCTGAATTAGTAGCTTAATCGATGATTTATGACTAAAGAAATAAAAAAGAAGGATAAGGTAGAAGAACTTCTAAAGCTTGATCAAATTACTACCGATGATCTAAACAAGTTGAGCAAAACCCAATTTAAGAGGTTCTATGAAGAAATTAATGACCGATTACCTGAACTGGAAGGAGAAGAAAGGGATGAGTTTTTAGCGAAGTTAGAACCTATAACAGATGAAAGTACAAAGAACGCTCTCTGGGAGAACAATCACTCTAAGATTATAAATGCCATCTACGACCTTATGTGTTCTCGTTATAGAATACCATCAAAGACTGAAATTTCCAATCAATCTGGTTTAAGCAGACAAACGGTTCACAAACATCTAAAAGAGTTCCAGAACCACCCACTTTACAAAGGTCAAATAGAAGCAATGAACATAATGACCTCTAAGGTAGTCGCAACAGTTTGTGAACAGGCAATAACAGGAGACATGAGAGCGGCGAAGTTATTCCTCAATATAATAGGCACACGACAGGGGACTATTAACCAGAATAACTATATCCAGATTAACAATACTATACTGAGCCAGGATAAACTGGAACTACTTAATAAAGATCAACTATCAGAGATTGAGAATATTATCCGGTCTGTGGAATTAACGAAAAAGCAAACCTTAGAAGAATTAGCTATTCCACTTTCTTCAACCTAATATCCTTTTCGTCGAGTTTTTTAAATGAAATGATAAAATATTCTTCATCCTGACCACTATAATCAGCAGTTATGGACTGATAATTCCGACCATTTTCAACTCTTATTTTATCGATCCTTTTACTACTTAATAATGTTGCCTGTTTATTGTTGAGACTATACCAAGCATTCCCTTCGCAATTGAATTTATTCCATGATTCAAGTTCCATTTTTGTACCATCAACAAAGAGAAAGTATAGTTTCACTTTTTCTACACACTTCAAACCAACAACCTTTGCGGACAGCCCGGTTCCTTTAATAGAGTTATCGTCTGTGCCTTCAATAGAAACAGATACTCTAAAACCCTCACCCCCGTTGGTATAGACTAATCCCTCATTAAAATAATAGTAAACCTTGTCAGTCATTTCATCAACCATCTTAGCAATGAATTGCCCCTGGTCATTTTTATCTTCTGAAATGGGTGAGTCGTCGTATTTCCATGTGCCATCTTCGTAAAGAATTACTTCCTTAGAGGGATCGGGCTTAATGATCTCTTGGGCATTAATGCTTAAACCTGAAAAAAGAAGTAATAGGACAAGTACTTGTTTATAAATCATTTGCATAGTCTTATGTTTCAAAGGAGACCCCCATAATTGACACACTAAAAGATTCATAATTTAGTTCAATCGAAAACCAGTCTGGTAGGAAACCAGTTCCTGAAAGAGACTAATGAGCTGGACTTTGATACTTTAAGTCTCAGTTCAGGATTGGATTTCTAAGTTTAATATAACGTTTTTAACTGAACTTTTCTAATTCTTTAAATCTAAGATGAGCAGGAACGTTAAAACAACAGGAATTATCCCGTATCTGAGTTGATTGGTTAAGGTAGTGTTACTCTTGCCGACAATTCTCTACAATCAATGTTATTCCTATGAATCATTAATTTTGTATAATTGGGCAACGAAATGGCAAGAGTAATCATTCCATAAGTGATGACGGTGCAAATAATTACTAATTCATTGGTCGTCTTAGCGGATGCTCACAACCCCACTTTAATTTCAGATTATTTCCTCCTAGAATCTGGGATAATAGATAACGTTGAACAAATTAATAAGAGTAGCGTAATAATAACTCCCGCTTTAAGTTCTCTTAATCTAAAAGATGGAACACAAATTCAAATAAATCCCGGGAAACTCATAATGACGTCTCAGTCTGGAGATCAAGTTTTTGATAGAGGACAAAAATATTGCAGCTCACTTTCTTTCATAAAAGGGATTGCTGTTGGTATTAATTTTGATGTTAATATTAGCCAGATCAATGCAGAAAAATGGTTTAAGAAATTTAATTTAACTAAGAGCAGCGCTCTATGCCTGGAGGTAAAACATCAATATAAAAGTTGTAATATCACATCATCGAAAATAAGCAATGACTTAATCCGAGCGCAATTTAATTTTCACTACCAATTACCCAAAAATACACCATTAGGAGAAATCACGATTGACTTCAAAAAGGAATGGCAAAAAAACCTGAAACTATTGAAAACCTTTACGAAGGAGAGTTATCAATGAATAAGCAATTATTAGAAAATACTACATACTTAGTCATGGACGGCAATAGCTATTTCAATCGAGTACCTATCAGTGGCTCAATTAGTATTGTTGGTTATTCGGACGACAATCCTCTGTCGAGTAGTGCGTCCGGAATCTCATTTGGACGAGAATTTACCGGTAATCCTAGTAATCCCTCAACTTTAGCACAAGGTATAATAGGAGACTCGCCTATAACAAAAAAACAAAGAATTTATCGAGGTGTTGAAGTAAAACGATTACCTAATAATTCGTATAAAGGTAGAGCGATAGCCATGGGAAATATGGCCAACGAATTGAACGAAGAAGATCGTTTGGACTTGATGTTAGCTCAGGGTCTGGCAGAGACCACTAAATTTACTCTCAACGACATAATGTCGCAACATTCATATGAAAGCCTTGCTCAAAAATACCAGAGTCAAAAAGAGAAATTTGGTCACTTATTAGAAGGAGACTTTGAAATGGCAGATACTGCTTTTAATAAGGTTGCTACAGAATTGTACAAGCTGCATCCATTAAAAATCAAAGTATCAATCACTGAATCCCCTAGCCTGTTTTTCAGTCTAAATTTCAGAGTTGGATTCAAACAATTTTTTCTGAGGTATGAAGTTTTCTTTTCATCTGTTAACATGAATGCAGCTTATTCATTGTATGACGGTGATGATGAATTGATTCTCAGAAACTATGGAGAACCCACCAAAATGATTGAAGAAATTGAAAGCAATACGGGTTTCAGAGCATCGGAATATTCCAGCGCGCCATTTAACCTCACTGAGGAAACAAAATCGGAGAAATTAAGCTCGTATTTTGCTCACCCCGCCTAATAAGCCTTGTGAATATCCTGAGAGACTACTACCA
>JAJCYL010000021.1 GCA_029262955.1 Cytophagales bacterium
TACCGCAAACCAGTTTGGTTTCAACCTGAAGATGTAATTGCTGAGTATCGGTCTACATCAAAAGTTGCTTTGAATGTGGAATACGCAAATGATCTGGTTGATCGGGACTTAAGTATTGGTAGTAATAATTGGGTTATTAACGGAAAGATAATGGCCGATGGAAATACCTACATGGCAAATGATCCACACAGAACAATCGCCGTACCTTCATTGAGGTATATGGCTCACCTGGTAGCTCCAGGATGGAATGTTATCGGAGGAGGAGAACCTGAAATTCCGGGAATATCAATTGGCCACAATGAATCTGGTGCCTGGGGCCTTACCGTTTTCAGCACCGATGGAGAGGACTTATATGTTTATGATCTGAATCCGGCGAACCTTAACCAATACAAATATCAAAATGAATGGCAAGACATGTCCATCATTTCAGAAACAATCCCTGTCAAGGGACAAGAAGATTATAGTGCCGAATTACGCTATACCAGACATGGACCGGTTACTTTCATTGACTCTGTCAACTTAAAGGCTTATGCTGTGAAGTGCGCCTGGATGGAACCAGGAGGGTCACCTTACCTGGCTTCCCTCAGAATGGATCAGGCGAAAACCTGGGAAGAATTCAGAGCCGCTTGTAATTACAGCCACATACCTGGGGAAAATATGGTTTGGGCTGACAAAAAAGGAAACATCGGATGGCAGTCCGTAGGCATTGCCCCTTTAAGAAGAAATTTCAGTGGTTTAGTTCCTGTTCCTGGAGATGGTAGATTCGAATGGGATGGTTATTTGCCAATTGTTGAAAAACCCAATGTCTTAAACCCTCCCGAAAATTTCTTCGCAACTGCTAATCAAAATGTAACATCGGAAAAGTACGACAATTGGGACGCCATCGGATTCAGGTGGTCAGATCCATACCGTGGTGAAAGAGCCGATGAAGTAATCAGTGAGGGCAGAAAGTTAAATATGGAGGACATGAAGAAACTTCAAACGGACTATTTGTCAATTCCAGCTAGAATCCTGGTACCACTTCTCACTCCTTTGACATTTGAAGATAATTCCATTCAGCAAGCATTAAATCAATTAAAAGATTGGGATTACGTTTTAGACCCAAAATCAGTAGCGGCAAGTATTTATGTAGCATTTGAAATAGAGCTTAAAAAGCAGGCCAAAAAACAATTTGTGCCTGAGGAAGCCAGAGGATTGATCTCGAGTATTCAGTTAAAACGTGTGATTGACTGGGTGACCTCACCGGACAAAAGGTTTGGAAAGAATCCCGAAGTTGGCCGCGATATCTTCTTAAAGAGCTCTTTTACCGAAGCAATTGCCACTCTCCAGAAAAAGTTAGGTACAGATATGGGTTCTTGGCAATATGGTCAGAAGGACATGAAACATGTACACATCAAGCACGCTCTCAGCTTAGCAGTTAATGAGGATTTAAGAGGTCAGTTTGATGCAGGGCCTCTTCCAAGAGGAGGAGGCGGATATACGCCTGGAGCCACCAGTAATAACTACAATCAAAGTAGTGGTGCATCATTCAGAATGATAGCCAACACTGGAAATTGGGATGAGGCAGTTGGCACCAACCCTCCGGGTCAATCAGGGAATCCCGACAGCCCCTTCTACAAAAATCTTTTTGATTCATGGGCCAATGACCAATATTTTCCTGTGTTTTACTCAAGGAACAAGATTGACAGTGTTGCAGCAGAAATGATTCTTCTAAAACCTCGTAAATAAGTCTTGAGAATGTTTGATCATCAATGAAAAGTGATGGCCATATACTGGTTGTGGATGACGACCTGGATGTTTTGGCTACAGCCAGAATGTTTTTGAAACAGGAATTCATCCATGTCCAAATAGAAAGTGATCCAACCCGAATAGTGTCTCACCTGGAAAGAGAAAATTATGATGTCGTTCTTCTCGACATGAATTTTAAGAAGGGTGAAAGTGATGGTTCTGAAGGTATGAAATTCCTCAATACCATACTTGATCATAACCCTTCCATCACTGTAATTCCTATGACTGCCTATGGGGAAATAGCGTTAGCGGTAAAGGCTGTTAAAGCCGGGGCCACTGATTTTATTTCAAAACCCTGGAAAAATGAGAAACTTCTGGCCACCATAAACGCGGCCATGAAATTGCGTAGATCTACTGTCGAAAATGAGCGATTAAAAAAGACCCACGAAGTTCTTTCTCAAGATCTGGCCCAGGGGTATACGACTTTTATAGGTCAGTCCCCCTCAATTGCCAGGGTATTTGAAACCATTGAAAAAGTGGCTCCTACCGATGCCAGTGTACTAATCCTAGGAGAAAATGGCACCGGTAAGGAATTGGCTGCCAGGGCTCTCCAAAGAAGCTCACTTAGGGCCGACAAAGTATTTATTACGGTTGACCTCGGTGCATTAAGTGAAAATCTCTTTGAAAGCGAACTTTTTGGTCATGTGAAAGGGGCTTTTACGGATGCTAAGGAAAACAAACCTGGCCGCTTTGAACTGGCAGATGGTGGGACCATTTTCCTGGATGAAATCGGCAATTTAAGTCCGGCACTTCAGGCAAAATTATTGACAATCATTCAAAGTCAAAAAGTAACCAGGGTGGGATCATCAAAAGAGACACCAATTGATGTGAGGGTTGTATGTGCCACCAACATGGATCTCTATGAGATGGTTAAAGATGGATCTTTTCGGCAAGATTTACTTTATAGGATAAACACGGTCGAAATCAATATCCCGCCGCTTCGCGACCGTGCTGATGACATTCCTTTATTAATAAAACATTTTCTTTCAATCTATGGCAAAAAGTACCACAAGCCAAAAATGAGGATTGATCAATCACTAATGTCAATACTGCAGAAAAACCATTGGCCTGGGAATATTCGAGAATTACAGCATACCATTGAACGAGCGGTCATCCTCAGCGATCAAAACATTATAGACATCGAATCCCTGGCGCTTTTCGATCAACCTCAGAAAAAAGAGGCGACCGATGACCTACTTGATTTAGCTGAAAATGAAAAGAAATTGATTATCCGGGCCCTAGAAATGCATAATGGTAATATTACTCGTGCGGCCAAAGAATTAGGTATTGACAGGCTTGCCCTCTACAGAAGGATCGAGAAATACGGTATATAACTGAGTTATACAGGTAATTTGGCAGCTATTGAAAGGGTTTTGGCAGGATTAGAAT